>CAZAIE010000185.1:0-9515 GCA_964485035.1 uncultured Myxococcaceae bacterium
CTGCCCGCGCGGAGGGACGCCCCGCCTCCGCGGAGCCGGCGGCAGCGGCGGCGCGACGGTCCCGTCCACCTCCAGCGTGAGCGGCAGCCGCAGCGTGAACGTCGAGCCCACCCCGACGGTGCTCTCCACCGTGACGTCTCCGCCCAGGAGGCGCGCGTAGCGCCGGGCGATGGACAGCCCGAGGCCGGTGCCTCCGAACTTTCGGGAGGTGGTGTCATCGGCCTGGCGAAACTCCTCGAAGATGAGCCCCTGCATCTCCGCCGGGATACCGATGCCGGTGTCGGCCACCGAGAGTTCGAGCCAGTCACCGTCCCGCCGACCGCCCACGGTCACGTGCCCCTTGGGGGTGAACTTCACCGCGTTGGCCACGAGGTTCTGCAGGATGTGCCGGCACTTGTCCCCGTCGCTGGTGAGCTGCGGCAGCTCGCGCGGGAGGCGGCTGGTGAGCACGATGTTCTTCTCCTGGGCCTGGGGGTGCACAGTCTCGAGCACCTCCGTGACCAGGCCCTGGACCGAGAAGGTCGCGAGGTGGACCTCGGTCCTCCCAGCCTCGATGCGCGAGAGGTCGAGGATGTCGTTGATCAGCGTCAGCAGGTTCCGGCCGTTGCGCTCGATGATCTCGAGGTAGCCGCGCTCCTCCTCCTGGAGCCTCGGGCCTGCCTTCCGCGACAGCACGCCCGAGAGCGCGATGACCGAGTTCAGCGGGGTCCGCAGCTCGTGGCTCATGTTGGAGAGGAACGCATTCTTGAGGCGGTTCGTCTCGTCGAGCTGGTCCTTCTGCATGGCCAGCTGCGCGTTCTGCTCCGCGAGCTCGCTCGCCTGCCGCAGCAGCTCCCCCTTCTGCACCGCCAGCTCCTGGTTGGCGTCCAGCAGGCGCCGCTCGGCCTGCTTGCGCTCGGAGATGTCCCGCGCGGCGGCAAAGACGCCCGCCACCCGTCCTGCCTCGTCCCGGTAGACGGTCACGTTGTAGAAGACCGGCAGCACCGCGCCGCCCGCGTGCCGCAGCGCCAGCTCGTAGTCCCGGAGCTGCCCGTCGCGGAAGGCGCGCTCGTAGCCTGCCCTGGCCTGCTCCGGGTCGGTGAAGTAGGCCGCGAAGTCGGTCCCCACCAGCGCCTCGCGACTGCGGCCGGTGGCGGCCTCGGTGGCGGTGTTCACGTCGGTGATCTTCCCGTCCGCTCCGATGGTGACCAGCGGGTCCAGGCTGGCCTCGAAGAGGCCGCGGTTGTAGGCCCCGGCCTTGGCCAGCGCCTGCTTCTGCTGCTCGAGGTCGCGGTTGTTCCGCGCCAGCTCCTGGGAGAGGGCCTGCACCCGACGGGTGGCGAGGACGCTGCTCACCCACGCGGAGAGCGGGCCCTGGATGGCCGTCGCCAGCCGCTGCGCCACCGCGTCGTAGGGCCGCAGGCTCGCCAGGGACACGACGGCCACCACCGTCTCTGCGGAGAGCAGAGGGACCGTGAGGATCTCCCGGGGCACGAGCTCCCCGCCCACGCTGGCGAAGGCGAAGCGCGTGTCCGCGGGGATGTCGGTCACCCGGTGGGGCTTGCGCGTGGCGAGGGCCGTTCCGAACTCGCCCTCCCGGGTCGTCGCCGAGAAGGTCTCTTGCGGCTTCCCCTTGAGCCCGAGAGACTGCTGCAGCACGAAGACGTCGCGGGCGGGGTCCAGCATGTAGATCGCCCCGAGCTGCGACCCGGTGATCTCCAGCAGGAGCGGCAGCGCCTGGCCGTCTCCCTCCTCCAGCTCCGACAGCAGCACCGCGCCCAGCCGCGCCGAGCGGTCCCGGACCTCGAGCTCCACCTGCAGCGCCTCCGCCATGGAGTTGAACGACTCCGAGAGCCGTCCAAACTCGTTCTGGGAGCGGTACGCGCAGCGGGTCGAGAACCGGCCCTGCCGCAGCTCGCTCGCGGCCCCGGTCAACGCCGTCAGCGGCGTGCGGATGTGGCGCAAGAGGCTCCAGCCGATGGCCTGCGAGAGCAGCAGGGCAGCCAACGTCGCGCCCACGAGGATCTGCACCTGCTCCTCGCGGTGCTCGGTGGCGTCCTCGTAGAACGCCTCCCCCTTCTTCCGCGCGAAGTCGTCGATGGCCTGGATGCGCTGGCGCACCACGGCCGCCTGCCGCGACTGCACGCCGCTCGGGGCCACCCGGGCACGCACCTCGTCGCGGCGCCCCGACTGGAGCAGGTGGATGGTCTCGAGGCGCATCGCGTTCCACCGGGCGAACTCCTCGCGCAGGGCCTGCACGTCGCCCGCGGGACCCAGGTAGCGCTGCTGCAGGACCGGGAACTGGCCCTCCACCTCGGCGCGAGCCACCTCCATGGACTGGACGAGCTCGGCCACCTCCTCGTCGTTCTCTGCGAGCAGCAGGGTCTTTGAGCCGCTGGCGATGCGCTCCGCGCCGACTGCCACCCTCCCCAACGCACCCCTTACGGTCATCGGGTGGTCATGGAGCAGCCGGGTCTGCGCCCAGAGCAGCGCGCCGTGGTTGAAGGCCACGCCGGCCACCACCGCGAGGAGCAGCAGGATGCTGGCCACTCCCAGTTTGACCCGGGTCCCGATGGTCAGGTCCTCGACACGCATCTTCACCCTCCGTTCTGAAACACCGCAGGGAGCGCGGCGACCGGCCGCAGCCCGCCGGACGCCAACACCTGTTCCCTCTCGACCTCTCCGGTGACGAGGTAGCCCGCCGGCGCCAGGCAGGCCCTGAGCCGTCCGAGCACCCGCTGCTGCGCCTCGGCGCTGAAGTAGTAGAGGAGGTTGCAGCAGAGGATCAGGTCGAAGCCACCGAAGATGCTCGCCTGGGGGCACAGGGTCGCCCCGTCCAGCAGATCGTGCCGGGAGAAGTCCACCTGCGCGCGCACCTCGGGGACGGGTCGGTACCGCGACCCCTCGCGGGTGAACCAGCGCTCGACGCGTCCGAGGCGCACCTGTCGGAGTACCGCCGCTTCGTACTCCGCCCTGCGCGCGAGCTCGAGCTGCGGCTCCGAGACGTCCGTGGCGAAGATGCGGAAGGCCGGGGGGCGGGCAGCCTCCGCCGCGGCCTCGAGGAAGAGCATCGCCAGCGAGTACGCCTCCTGGCCGGCCGAACAGGCGGTGCACCACACCCGCACCTCGCGGCCCGGCGCCTGCGCGAGGAGGCCGGGCACGACGCGACGCTCCAGCAGCGCGAAGGCCAGCGGGTCGCGGAAGAACTCGCTGAAGTGGATGTCCAGCGACGACAGCAGGTCGTCCGCCTCCCCAGGGTCCGACTCCAGCCGGGAGAGGTACCCCTCGACGTCGCCGCCCTGGCGCGCCACATGGCGCTCGAGGGAGAGCGCAAGGAACGAGCTCGAGTACCGCGACAGGTCCTCTCGGCACCTCCGGCCGAGCAGCGCGCGGAGCCGCTCCACGTCTGCGTTGCGCGCCGTACCTTCCATGTGCGCCCCCCCGGGTCGGGCACCGGGAATCTTGCCACAAGCCCGCTCCGGCTCGGCTCGCCTCACCCTGAGTGGAGTCTCTGCTACTTCGCCGCCGAGCCCTCGAAGACCATCAGCGTGTCCGGGATGACGCCGGTGAGGGCGAAGGCGCGCAGCTTGAAGATGAGCACGTCGGTGAGCGCGTGGCCGGTGGCGATGAGCATGGTCCCGTGCTTGTCGCGCACGTCCTGGGCCAGCAGCATCCCCGCGGCCAGCTCCGGGAGCCCCACCTTGCGCACCCCCGCGGGGATCTCCGCATGATTGACCAGCTCCTCCAGCCGAGCCAGCACCTTGGGGTCGTAGCGCAGCCCGTCCTTGAGCATCAGGTCGTAGGACTCGCGGGGCGACTTCCCGGTGGCGAGCAACCCGTCGTAGTCCAGCGCCACCTTCAGCAGCCGGGAGATGGGCGGGAGCTGCTCGCCCGAGGGCCGCAGCGGGTTGCGCGCGTCGTAGCAGGCGTCCTGCAGGCCGATGGCCTTCCCGATGCCCTCCAGTCTGGGGATGTTCTGCAGCAGCCGCTCGCCCACCGAGGGCAGCGCGGCGATCAGCTTCTCCTCCGCCGCGCCCAGTGGCCCGCCCGCGAGCTTCTGCTCTAGCGTGCTGGTGGGGATGGTCACGCAGCCGATCTGCGAGAGCAGCGAGGCCACCTCCAGCTCCCACGACGGCGCGAGCCCCAGCGCCGGCGCCAGCCGCTCGCACAGGGACCTCACCCGCGCGCTGCGGCTGAACGCGAGCGGGCTCACCGCGGCGAGGATGTCGGCCATCACCGTCACCGCGCCACGCAGCGTCTTCTCCAGGAGCTCGCGCTCGGCCACCACCAGCCGGTACTGCCGGATGCACGCCTGCAGCGTGCCGATGACCTGGTTCGGCGCCGCGGGCTTGAGCAGGAACCGGAAGATGCCGCCCTCGTTCACCGCGTCGGTGGCCGCGCGCAGGTCGGCGTTCCCGGTGAAGAGCACCCGCACCGAGTCGGGGGCCGCCGCGCGCACCCGGGCGAGGAACTGGATGCCGTCCATCCCCGGCATGCGGAAGTCGGAGACGATGACCGAGAAGGGAGGCTGGCTGGCGATCAGCTCCAGGCCCTGCGCCGCGCCCACGGCGGTGGTGATGTCGAAGTCGCGGAAGAGGATGCGCTTCAACCCCACCAGCAGGTTCTCCTCGTCGTCGACCAGCAGGATCCGCTCGAGCATGTGCGCTCCTCAGGTTGCCAGAAGCTTCTGGTAGGCCTCGCCCCAGCGCCGGAGCCGCAGCGCCAGGTCGCCGGGGCCCGCATAGCCGGCGTCCAGCCCGAGGCGCACGGGGTCCAGCTCCGGGTGGTGCAGCACGACGGCGTTGGCGGCGTGCACCGCCCAGGTGGCCACCGACCGCGGCCCCGGCCGCGACGAGGGCTGCCGGTAGTACGCCACCACCTCGACCACCGGCGTGGGCAGGCCCCACAGGCCCAGGAGGTAGGCGCCCAGGAGCGGCACGAGCCTCTCGTTGGCCCGGGCCACGTCCTCGGGCTGCTCCAGCAGCACCAGCCGGCCCACCTCGTGGAGCAGACCGCCCACCACCGCGTCCTCGGCCTCGCGGGCGTCCGCCTGCTCCGCCCCGGCAATGCGGCGCGCGAGGCTGCTCACCGCCAGGCTGTGCGCCCAGATCTTCTCGATCTCCGCGGCCTTCGACGGGTTGCGCTCCACCGAGAAGACCTGGAACCCCAGCACCAGCGCCTTGAGCAGCGTCATCCCCAGCATCACCGCCGCCTGGGCCGGGTTGGTGACGTTGTGCGGCACTCCGAGGAAGGCCGAGTTCACGAACTGCAGCACCTTGGCGCTCATGCCGATGTCGCGCGCGATGATCTCCCCGGCGCGCTTCACCGAGCCGCCGCTCGACTCCAGCTCGGCGACCAGCTCCAGGTACAGGCTGGGCATGCTGGGCAGCCGCTCCAGCCCGGTGATGAACTGCCGCAGCTCGTCGTTCTCCAGGAGGTCGCGGAGGGCCTCGGTGCGCTCGATGGTCGCCCGCAGCCGCTCGGCGCTGCAGGGCTTGGCCAGGAACTGGTGGGCCACGCGGGCCGACCCCAGGGCGATGGCGCGGTCGGTGTGGCCCGAGAGCACGATGCGGATCACCCGGGGCCAGCGCTCGCGCACCGTCGAGAGCAGCATCACGCCGTCCATCCCCGGCATGCGCATGTCGCTGACGATGACGTCCAGCGGCAGCTTCTCGGCCAGCGCCAGCGCCTCCTGTCCGCTCCCCGCGAAGTGCAGCTCCCACTCACCCCGCAGCGAGTGCAGCATCCGCCTCAGCCCGGCGAGCACCTGCGGCTCGTCGTCCACGAAGAGGAGGGTGCGCTTGCGCCCGCTCATCCCTGGCCTCCCGCGAGGGGCAGGGTGATGACGAAGGCCGCGCCCCCGCCCGCGTTCGACTCGAGGTCGATGCGCCCGCCGTGCTTGTTCACCACGATGTCGTGGGCGATGGCCAGGCCCTGCCCGGTTCCCTTCCCGACCTCCTTGGTGGTGAAGAAGGGGTCGAAGATGCGGTGGCGGATCGCCTCGGGGATGCCGGGGCCGTCGTCGCGCACGACCACCTGCACTGCGCCCTCGACCTGCCGGGTGACGAGGGTGATGGCCCCCTTGGCCCCGTTGCGCGAGGGCAGCGTGTCGCGGATGGCGTCGGCGGCGTTGAGCACCATGTTCAGCACCACCTGGTTGATCTCGTCGAGGTTGCACAGCACCTGGGGCAGCGCCGGGTCCAGCTCGGTGGTGAGGTCGGCGACGTACTTCCAGGCATTCCGCGAGATGGTGGCCGTCGCGGCGATGCCCTGGTTCAGGTCGGAGAGCGTCTTCTCGTTGCTGCTGGGGTGGGTGAAGTCCTTCATCGCCAGGATGATCTTGGTGACCCGCTCGATGCCGTCGAGCGCGTCCCGCACCGACGCGGGGATCTCGGTGACCAAGAAGTCCAGGTCGGCCTTGGCGACCCGCTCCCGCAGGACCTGCAGCACCGTCTCCGCGGAGGTGGCCCCCTCCTTCGCGCTCTCGGCGACGGTGCGCAGCACCTCGAGGATCTGCACGAAGGACGACTCCAGGAAGCGGACGTTGTCGCCCACGTACTGCATGGGCGTGTTGATCTCGTGGGCGATGCCCGCGGCGAGCTGGCCGATGGACTCCATCTTCCACGAGAGCTTCTGCCGCTCCTCCACGCGGTGCCGCTCGGTGACGTCCTGGAACACCAGCACCGCGTAGAGGCTGGAGTCGAAGAAGGGGCTCAGCGGCGCGGCGTTGAGGTGCACCAGGTGGCGCAGCCCGTCGCGCGAGACCAGCGTGAGCAGGCGGCTCGAGCCGTGGGCCAGCTCCTCCAGCTGCTCCAGCCGCTTCCCGGTGTCGGGGTCGAGCAGCGTGACCGCATCCAAGAAGCCCCGGTCTGCGATCTCGGAGTGGAGGAACCCGGTGAGCTTCTCCGCCGCCGGGTTGAAGAGGATCACCCGGCCCTGCGTATCGGTGGACACCACCGCTTCGCTGATGGCCTCGATGGTCACCGACAGGCGCTCGGTCTCGCGCGCGAGCGCCTCCTTGGCCCGGCGCTCCGCCGTCTCGTCGATGACCGTGCCGATGATGCCCGCGGGGGCGCCGCTCGGCTGGTGGAAGACCACGCGGTGGAAGAGCAGGTGCCGCGGGCCGCGCGGGGAGGCGTACTCGTACTCGAATCGCTGCGGGCCGCCAGACTCCAAGAGCGCCCGGTCCTCCTTCTCGAACCGGGCGGCGAGGTCGAAGGCCGCCTGCTCCGGCGCCCCCTCCCCGCTGAGGAAGTCGCGGAAGCTGCGGTTGCACTCCAGCCGCGACCCGGCCGCGTCCTTGTAGAAGACGGGGATCGGCAAGGAGTCGATCATCCCCTGCAGGAAGTTCCGCGACTCCTCCCGCTCGGTGTGGTCCGCGCCCACGCAGACCAGCTGGCCGGTGGCCCACTCGTGCCGCGCCGGCGCGAGGTTCCACTGCACGTGGCGGAAGCGACCCTGCGCGTCGGCCAGGGTGGTGACCAGGTTCTGCGGCTGGCCCGTGCGCGCGATGGTGGCCACCGCCTCCGCCAGCCGCTCGCGCTGCGCCGGGACGAGATGGTCGGCGAGCCGGATGGCGTCGTCGGGCAGGCTCAAGAGCGACCGGGCCAGCGCGTTCGCCGAGAGGATCTCGCCCTCGGGCCCCAGGAGCAGGATGGGCGCGGCCTCGCTCCCCAGCACCGCGTCGAGGAACGCGGTGGTGATCCGCACGTTCTCCTCTGCGGCCAGCGCCCGGCGGTTGTCGCTGCGCACCCAACCCCCGTGGTCCGCCTCGACGACCGAGGAGTGGGTGTGCGCCAGCGAGATCGCCTCGGGCACCGAGACCCGGCTGGCCTGGTAGCAGCAAGCCAGGGTCGCCCCGGAGCGCGTCGCCCAGCCTCCCAGGGCCAACTCCAGCGCCGCCACCCGCTCGCGATCGGCGGGCTCCATCCAGGTCATCTCGCCGACGACCCTGGTGGCGTGGAACCCGAATGCCGCGGCGATGACCCGCAGCTGCTCGAGGTTGCGGACGAACGTCTTGGGCGAGGCGAGCCCCTCCTCCCACCAGTCCCGGGAGTGCTCCACGAAGAGGTGATCGTTGCGGACCCCGAGGCCGTGGGCCGCGATCGCCGCGGTGACTGCAGCGAACCGCTCCGAAGAGCCCGCCCCGATGTAGAGCACGTACTCCCCGGACCGCAGCCCGCCCTCGATGGCCGAGACCAGCGCCGAGGTCAGGTCGTCGGGGGTCGCGCACAACAGGCAGACGTGCTCGCCAGGGGCGAGGCCATCGAGCGCTGGAACGGCCGGGCTCACCGTCACATCGGTCTCCGGAGGTGTCCGCTGTCTGTCGTCTTTTGTAGCGTTGGCCCCCGTGCGGCCGCACGACGCAGGATTCACCAGCATTGTCGCGGGGATAGAGACCCCGAGCCAGACTACTTCTTCGGCTCGGCGGGGTACTCCGGGTAGTGCTCCTCGAGGCAGGCGTTGCAGATGCCGTGGGAGAACTGCGCGTCCGGGGCCTTGAGGATGTAGTTCTCCACCGCCTGCCAGTAGCCCTGGTCGTCGCGGATCTTCTTGCAGTGCGAGCAGATGGGGATGAGCCCGCGTAGCTGGCTCACGTGCTCGTTGGCCGCGCGCAGTTCCCCGATGGTCTGCTCGAGCCGGCCGAAGGTCCGAGCGTTGGAGATGGCCAGGGCGACGACGCGGGCGACCGTGAGCGCCAGCTCCAGGTAGTGGTCGCGGTGCTCCGGAAAGCGGACCTCGTCCACGAGCAGCGCGCCCACGGTGACGCCGAGGTGCGCGAGGCGGATCTGGAAGCCCGCCGTCCCCAGCCGCTGGGCCTCCTGCGTCGACGAGGCGAAGCGCCGCAGCCCGTCGAGGTCGTAGAGCGCGGTCGAGGGCTGGAGTCGCGCGGCCTGCGGGACGCCGTCGATCACCTCCAGGAAGGCGAGCACGCCCGGCGCGCAGAGCGTGGTGAACAGGCCCAGCACGCGCTGCACCGCCTCGCGCTCCTCCGAGAGACCGGCGAGCCCCGAGACCACGTCGAACACCATGAGCAGGTCGGCGGACTGGCGGTGCGCCTGCGCCAGGCGCGCGGTCTGCTCCGCCTGCCGGGCCGCCGCCAGCCGCTGGTCCGCGAGCCGGCCCACGAGCAGCGAGAGGTGGTCGAGCCCGACCGGGACGCGGCGACAAGGCAGCTCCAGGTACCGAGCGAACTCGGAGAGCGACGCGGCCGAGTCCGGGAGCACCAGGCTGTCGAAGAGCACCAGCTCCCGGGTGGTTTCGCCGAAGAAAGCCCGCGCGCCCGCCTGGTCGAACCCCCAGTGCTCGAGCCGCTGGCGCCAGCGCGCGAGCCAGCCGGGAGTCAGGACGTACGCCCCGTCGCGCAGGGCGGCCTGGACCTGCGACTGGCCCCCGAGGAGTGCCTGGCAGTGCCCGCCGATGCCGTGCACGCGCCAGTTCGGCCGGGGCGGCGGCCCGAGCTTGAGCAGGCAGCTCCCGCCCAGGAGGCAGACCTCCTGCTCGGCCGGCGCCCTGGCCAGCGCGCGGGCAAGCCC
>CAZAIE010000186.1:0-9459 GCA_964485035.1 uncultured Myxococcaceae bacterium
TTCATGCGCACGCTAAGTGCTTGAAATCAGATCGGAAAAAAGATCTGCACCCGTTCGATTTCGCCCGTCGTTGCAACAGGTTACGCCGGCGCTTCGGCCGGCTTGGATGCGGCGTCGCGTGGCGCGTTGCGCACTCAGGGAGCAGCATTGGGGACCATGCCCTGCTCTTCGCTCCCGTCGATCTTCGCCGTGGTGGGTGTCACAGCCCTCGCGGTCCCCGCCCTCGCGTCGGACGCCGGGTCGTCCCCACCCACCGTCCTCACCCAGGCCGAGGGCCTGGCGGAGAAGGAGCCGCGGCGTGCGTTCGAGCTGCTCGCTCCCGAGTGCGAGCGCAAGACGGAAGGGGCCTGCGCGGCGCTGGAGCGCCTGGTCGCGAGTCAGCGGGCGCCCGGGCTGCACCGGGTGTCGGAGCCCGCTCCAGCGGAGCTGCGCGAGCTCTTCGAGGCGGGAGTGGCCGAGCTTGACCAGCGCTCGACGCTCATCTGCCGGATCGAGGCGAAGGAGCGCAGCTTCGCGGTCGAGTGGTCGGTCGGCCCCTTCGCGGCTGGACAGGCCCGGAGCGACACCGGGGTGGTCCACTTCCTGGTCGGTGGCGCGGGGCTGCAGGCCGGCGACCTCGTGCGTGCGGGCGTGAGCAAGCAGGAGCGCGGCTACGGACTCGGCAGCGTCTTCTTCGTGGGCCTTCCCATCCTGCCCGGCTTCGGCGAGACCCGGACCTACGGCCTGCACCACTTCCAGGCCTCGTTCGAGCGCCTGCCGCTCCAGGTCGCCGACGCAGGTGGCCGGCTCGAGTGCCGGGCGCTGCCCGAGAAGCGCGTGAGCCGGGAGCTGGCCGAGCCGCGCGCGGAGCTCGCGAAGGCGCGCAAGCGGCTCGCGGGACGGCCCAGGCTGCGGCTGGCAGAGGAAGACCTGGGCCTCGAGGGAAGTGGCGTCGACGAGCACTCGTACGCCTTCCGCCAGCTCGCCGCGTTCCTGGGCTGGCGCCACCCCGAGGTCGTGGCCGCGCTGCAGGCGGAGCGCGAGTTCGAGGCCCGGTGGCAGGCGGAGGTCGTGCAGGCGCTCCCGAAGCTGGTCAAGGCGGCGAAGGTCTCGGGAGGACTCGTCGGCCTGCGCGGCGTGGTGAAGGTGGCGAAGGTCGGCTGCGGTCCCGAGGCGCGAGCGCCTTACCGGGACGAGCGGGACGGGCGCTGCGCGCTGGAGGTCGAGGCCGAAGGCGGAAAGGAGGAGCTGGTGCCGCAGCACCTGCGGCTGGACCTCTTCCGGGTCCTCGACTCCGAGGGCCGGCTCCACCCGGTCGAGCCCGCGGGGTGCTTCGACCCTGCGGGCGACTACGCCTCCCACTTCCTGGCCAAGGCTGCGCCGGGGCAGAAGCTCGTGGTCGTGCTCCGCGTCGGGGAGGGAGTGCGCCCGGCGCTGCTCGGCCACAAGGGACGGTGGTTCCGGCTCCCGTAGCCCGCATGCCCAAGTGGATCCGCCCGGTTGGAGGCACCTTCCTTTCCCTGGCACACCCGGAGGGGCAAGGGTAGAGACTGGCCGCCGAGAGGAGGCCGCCATGTTCGTCCCCGCCTTGCTGCTGACCCTGGCCGTCTCGTCCTCACCCGACCTGCGCCCCCCCGACGCCCCCGGGCGCTTGCTGGTGGCGCTGCAGCGCGAACGCTTGGGGAAGGACCTGCGCGAGTGCGCGTCCGACACGTGCTTCGCGGAGGCGGAGCGCCGCTGCCTGCCCGCCCACTACCCGCGGGCAGGCGTCCCGGACTTCATCCTCGTGGACGAGTTCGTGGTCCCGTCCGCAGATGGCCACTGCCGGCTGGTGACGCTCACCGACTACACGGAGCTCGAGGGCGGACTGGTCGAGCGCCAAGACTGCCCGAACTCGGAGGAGCGGCTGGTCGACGCGTACCGCGACTCGGCGTGCGTGACCACCGTGGTCCACGACCCGCGCCACGGCGCCCCGCTGCACGCGCTCGCGACCACCCCCTTCGCCCAGGTCCGCGCCGAGCGGCTGGAGCGCAACGAGATCCTCCTCAGCATCGGGCGGCAGTGGCGCTCAGTGATGATCGTCGTGGGCCCGACGGGGCCCGGGGCGATGCTGCTGAAGGGCGACCGGGTAGGCCGTGAGGGCCTGCGGTTCATCGAGTGGCACCCCGCGCCCGGCGCGACGTGCGGCGAGTTCGAGGACCAGCGAGGGAACCGCGAGCAGCGCTGCTACCGGACCGCGCCGCTCGGGGACTTCGGAGAGCCGCGCCGCAAGCCCACCCGGCCGGACGAGGCGCTGTAGTCAGGCCTCAGGCCCCAGACGTCAGGCGTCAGGCATCCTCCTGACGTCGTTGGCTGCAGTCCGAGGTCCTGATCGCCTCGCGCCTCACCCCTCAACGTTGTCCCAGCGGAAGCGCTCGGCCTCGAAGGCGTCGTCCGCCAGCGCCTTGAGCAGGTCGTCGGAGTTGTCCTCGAGCGCGGCGAAGTTCTCGTGGACGCGGCGGCGCACCTGTCCCGCCAGCGCCCGGGCGATCTCCATCTGGCGGGCGGACTTCTCGGCCCCGTGGTCCGAGATCTCGGTGTGCACGCGCGCCAGCACGCAGGACAGGGCGTACAGGTCCACGAGCACGTCCGCCATGCGCCGCGTGCAGAACTGCTGCCCGATGATCTTCTTGCCGAACCGCCGCAGCATCTTCTCGGCCACCAGCGCCAGCTCGCGCGTCCCGTCCTCCACCACCTGCGCCTGCTCCTGCAGCGCCGGGTGCAGCCGCGTGAACCGTCCCTTCTCCCGCGCCACGTTCGCGGTCAGCTTCGCCCGCCGCAGCGCGTAGTCGGAGAGCACGCCGAAGCCCTTGATGGGGTCGTTGAAGATGCCCTTCATGGTCCCCGACAGCTCCTTCAGCTCGCTCGAGACGAGGTGCATCCCCGTCAGGGCGATGAAGAGCCGCAGGATGTCGTTGGTGCCCTCGAAGATGCGGTTGATGCGCGCATCGCGGACCACGCGCTCGTACTTGAACTCGCGCATGAACCCGTTTCCGCCCGCGATCTGCAGGGCCTCGTCCGCGGTGCGCGAGAGGTTCTCGCTCGCCAGCACCTTGCTGATCGCCGCCTCCACCGCGTACTCGTGGTAGCCCGCGTCCACCAGCCCCGCGACCATGTTCACCACCGACTCGGCCGCGTAGCAGTCGATGACCATCTGCCCGACCTTGCCCTTCACCAGCCCGAACTCGGCGATGGGCCGGCCGAACTGCTGGCGCTCCTTGGCCTGCTTCGTGGCCAGCCCGATGAGCGACTTCATCGCCCCCACGCACCCGCCGCCCAGCCCGGTGCGCCCGGAGTTGAGGATGGCCATCGCCGTCTTGAAGCCCTTGCCCACCTCACCCAGCACGTTCGCCTCGGGAACGCGGACGTTCTCGAAGTTCACGGTGGTGGTGTTGCTGGCCCGGATGCCCATCTTGTCCTCGTGCGGGCCGTTGGTGACCCCGGGCATGTCGCGGGTCACGAGGAACGCGGTGAGCTGCCCCTGCTCGCCGGTGCCGGTGCGCGCGAAGACGGTGAAGAAGTCGGCGATCCCGCCATTGGTGATCCACAGCTTCTCGCCGTTCAGCACCCAGGCGTCGCCGTCCTTGCGCGCGCTGGTCTTCACCGAGGCCGCGTCGGACCCCGACCCCGGCTCGGTGAGGCAGAACGCGGCGATCAGCTCGCCGGTGGCCAGCCTCGGCAGGTAGCGCGCCTTCTGGTCCTCGGTGCCGAAGAGGAGCAGCCCGCGCATGCCGATGGAGCTGTGCGCGCCGATGGTCACCGCCACCGAGGCGTCGTGGCGGGCGACCTCCTGCAGGGTGCGCGAGTACGCGGTGGAGCTGAGTCCCGCGCCGCCCTGGGCCTCGGGAATGATCAGCCCGAAGAGGCCCGCCTGCCGCAGCTCCTCGATGAACTCGGGAGTCATCTCGCCCTTCACGTCCCAGGCCCGGAAGTCCTTCTCGTGGGGCTTGAGCAGCGCGTTCACCGAGTCCAGCACCTGCCGCACCGTCTCCTGTTCGGCCTTGGCCATGCGCGGGTAGGGCAGGAGGATTCCCTCCTCGATCTCGCCCATGCACAGCGACTGCACGTAGCTCATCCGCATCGTGTCGATCATCGTGGCCTCCCCGGCAGGCGTCCTTCCTGCTCCCGATTCTTAAGGCCCCTCCCTGCGCCGCGCCCGGTCGCAGGAGGTGTCGGCTGGTGGACTCCCGCGCCGGCCGGATTGAACTCCCCGCCCGCATCCGCCACGCTCTCGGTCTCATCGGTGGGCTCGGGGAGGAAAACCCATGCTGCGCGCGGACGTGGTCGTCGGGGCCCAGTGGGGCGACGAGGGCAAGGGCAAGTACGTCGGCGCGGTCGGCCACGGCTACGACGCGGTCCTGCGGGTCAACGCCTCGACCAACGCCGGCCACTGCGTGCACGACGGCACCGCCACCTACGTCACCCGCCAGCTCCCCAGCGTCTTCTTCCCCCGCCGGACGCTGCTGGTGCTGGCCCCCGGCGCGCTGGTGAACCTGGTCGCCCTCGCCGAGGAGGTCCGCACCCGCCCCGACCTGGGGCTGTTGCGCGGCATGGTGAAGGTCGCCTCCTCCGCCGCGCTGCTCATCCGGCCCTACGTCGAGCGGGGCCAGGGCGGCCGCAGCGCGCGGATGGGCAGCACGCACCAGGGCACGGGGCCCGCCGCCGTCGCCCGCGCCGGCCGCCACGCGCTGCGCCTGTGGGACGTCGCGCACGCCGCCTCCGACCCGTTCGCCCGCGCCGAGGTCCTGGAGAACATCGCCGAGACCTCGCGCGAGACGCTGCCCCACCGCTTCGTCGCCGACTCGGAGGAGGACCGGGCCTACTTCGCCTCCGTCCTCGACGAGCTGGTGCTGGCCTTCCGCGCGCTCGAGTCCTCCCTGGGCGAGTTCTGCGTGGACTACACCGCGCTGCTGGTCCACGACCTGCGGCTGCGCCAGCGGCTCCTGCTCGAGGGCTGCAACGGGCTGCTGCTCGACTACCTGCACGGCGCGCTGCCCCACGTGACCAGCACCTCCACCAACGTCTGCGCGATGCTCAGCGGCGCGAACCTGTCCCCGGCCGACGCGGGCCGCGTGGTGGTGGTCATGGCCGCCTACGCGACCTGCCTGGGCCCGCGCCCGTTCCCGACGGAGCTGACCCCGGAGGAGGCGGCGCCGCTCGCCGCCCGCTGCAACGAGGTGGACGTCGCCCAGGGTGCCCCGCGCCGGCTGGGGTGGCTCGACCTCCCCGCGCTGCGCAAGGCCCTGGCCGGCTGCACGGGCGCGGACCTGCACATGAACAAGCTGGACGCGCTCACCGGGACCTCGCCGCTCAAGGTCTGCACCCACTACCTCGTCGACGGCCACGAGCTGCCGGTGATGCCCGACGACCCCGCGCTGGTGGCGCGCGCCCGCCCCCGCTACCTGGAGCTTCCGGGGTGGAGCCAGGAGCTGCGCGGCATCCGCCGCATCGAGGACATGCCCGAGGCGACGCAGCGCTACGTGCGCACGGTGCAGGATCTCCTGCCCAACCGCATCACCTCGCTCGGCACCGGGCCGGCGAACACCGACGTCGCGGAGGTCGCGTGATCGTCTGCTTCGGCGAGCCCCTGGTCGACGTCTTCGCGAGCCCCGTGGGGGCCACCTTCGAGGACGCCCCGACGTTCCTGCCCCGTCCCGGCGGCGCCCCGCTCAACGTGGCCCTGGCGCTGGCCCGCAGCGGGGTGCCTGCCCGCTTCGTGGGCACCGTCGGCGAGGACGCGCTCGGCGACCGGCTGCTGCGGGACATGCGGCAGGCGGGGGTCGACCCGTCCGCGGTCGCCCGCTCCGCCCGGAAGACGGGGATGGTGCTCATCCAGGTCGGCCTGGACGGCTCGCGCCGGTTCCTGGGCTACGCGGAGAGCGGCGCGGAGTACGACTTCCCGCCCGAGCGCTGGGACCAGGCCTCGCCCGATCCGCTCGCGGGCGCGGACTGGCTGGTGGTGGGCTCGGGCTCGCTCACCCGCGAGCCGATGTCCCTGGCGCTGCGCCACGTCGTCGCGCGGGCCAAGGAGCTGCGGGTGCCCATCGCCGCGGACCTGAACGTGCGTGCGCATCTCTGGTCCAGCCCCGAGGCGATGGCCCGCGAGGTGGGCTGGCTGTGCCGGCAGGTGGAGCTCGTGCGCGCGAGCGAGGAGGACCTCGACGCCCTCGGCCGGCCAGCCACCGCGGAGAGCCTGCGCGAGCTCGCGCCCCAGGCGGTGGGGGTGCTCACCCTAGGCGCCCGCGGCGCGCTCGCCGTGGTCCACGCGGCCGGGGTCCACGCCGCGGCCCCGTCCGTCCCCGTCGTGGACACCACCGGGGCAGGGGACGCCGCGACCGCGGGTCTGCTCGCGCACCTGTGGACCTGCCGGATGCACCCGCGCGCACACCCCAACCGCTTCGCCGACTCGGCCCGGTGGACGCGGGCGCTGGAGTGCGCCTGCCGCTTCGGCTCGCACGCCTGCACCGAGCTGGGCTGCACCGAGGCCTTCGCGCAGCGGCCGCTCCGCTGCGAGCACCAGGAGACGCCATGATCGTCCCATCGCTGGACCTCCTCGGAGGGCGCGCGGTGCAGCTCGTGGGCGGAAAGCCCGGGCCCGGCTCGCTGGACCTGGGCGACCCGCTGGCGCTGGCGGGGCGGCTCGCGGTCGCCGGGGAGCTTGCCGTCGTCGACCTCGACGCCGCGCTGGGCACCGGGGACAACGAGGCAGTGGTCACCGAGATCCTGCGGCGGTACCCAGCCCGCGTCGGCGGCGGCATCCGCAGCGTGGAGAAGGCGGTGCGGCTGCTCGACGCCGGCGCCACCAAGGTCATCCTCGGCACCGCGGCCCGCCCCGAGCTGCTCACCCAGCTCCCGCGCGAGCGCTGCATCGCCGCCCTCGACGAGCTCGACGGGCGGGTGGTGACGCACGGCTGGACGGAGCGCACCGCCCGGACCGTGGAAGAGGGCATGCGCGAGCTCGCGCCCTTCGTCTCGGGCTTCTTGGTCACCACCGTGGAGCGCGAGGGGCGCGAGCGGGGCCTGGACCCGAACCTCGTCGCGCGGCTCGCGCCCTCCCGGGGGCTGGACCTCACCGTCGCCGGAGGGGTCTGCAGCTCCGACGACGTCCGGCTCGCCGACCAGCACGGGCTCAGGGCGCAGGTGGGCATGGCCCTGCACACCGGCCGCCTCCACCTCGCCGACGCGCTCGCCGCGCCGCTCACCAGCGACCGGCGCGACGGGCTGTGGCCGACGATCGTCGTGGACCTGCGCGGCGCCGTGCTGGGGCTCGCGTACTCGAACGCGGAGAGCCTGCGCAAGGCGGTGGAGCTGCAGCGCGGGGTCTACTGGTCGCGCGAGCGCGGGCTGTGGGTGAAGGGGCTCGAGTCCGGCGACACGCAGGACCTGTTGCGCATCGACGTGGACTGCGACCGCGACACCCTGCGCTTCACGGTCCGCCAGCACGGCCGCGGGTTCTGCCACGAGGGCACGGCGACCTGCTTCGGCCCGCTCGAGGGACTCGCGGCCGCAGACCAGGTGGTGCGCGCCCGGCTGAAGCGCGCGCCGCCGGGCTCGTACACCAAGCGCCTG
The DNA here is from genome assembly GCA_964485035.1 of uncultured Myxococcaceae bacterium. Taxonomy (GTDB): domain Bacteria; phylum Myxococcota; class Myxococcia; order Myxococcales; family UBA5297; genus CAZAIE01. Next base: position 7,588 of record CAZAIE010000186.1, read on the forward strand.
CTCGACGACCCGAACCTGCTCCAGGGCAAGCTGGTAGAGGAGGCGCGGGAACTCGCCCTGTCGACGGGCCCGGAGCACGCCGAGGAGGAGCTGGCCGACGTCCTGTACTTCGCGCTGGTGCGGCTGGTCCAGGCCGGCGGCACCCTGGAGGGCGTCTCGCGCGTGCTCGACCGGCGCGCGCTGCGGGTGACCCGGCGGCCCGGCGACGCGAAGGAGTAGCGGCAGCGACCACGCAGGGAGGGGACATGGCACGCACGCTGTTCATCGGCACCACCAACCCCGGGAAGCTGGGCGAGTTCGTCGCGCTGCTCGCCCCGCTCGGCCTCACCGTGCAGATCGCCCGGAGCCACGAGGAGGTGGAGGAGCCCAGCACCGACCTCCTCGACGGCTTCACCGAGAACGCGCGCATCAAGGCGCTGGCCTACGCGAACCTCTGCGGCGGGGTGACCCTGGCCGAGGACTCCGGGCTCGCGGTCGCGGCGCTCGAGGGCCTGCCCGGCATCTACTCGGCGCGCTTCGCCGACCTGGACCTCGCGACGCGGAAGGTGGCCGACTCGGGACGCCCGCGCGAGGTGATGGACCCGGCCAACAACCAGCGGCTCTTGGAGTGCATGAAGGGCTTCGCCCAGCCGCGCCGCGCCGCGCTGTTCCGCACCGCCGTGGCGCTGGCGCGCGGCTCCGAGGTGCTCTTCAGCGCGGTCGCCGAGAGCCACGGGTGGATCGCCGAGGAGGCGCGCGGCGAGCGCGGCTTCGGGTACGACCCGGTCTTCGTCGGCCAGGACACCTTCGGGAAGACCTACGCGGAGATCGACCCGGTGCGGAAGAACCTCAAGTCGCACCGCAAGCGGGTGATGGACGAGCTGTTCTTCTGGCTCTCGCACCACCTCGAGGTCTTCGACCGCCCCGCGGGAGGCCAGCCGTGATCGTCGTGGACGGGAACGACGGGACGGGCAAGACGACGCTGGTGCGTGCCCTCGACGCGCTCGGCTTCCTGGCGCAGGACCGGGGCCTGCCCACCCGCGCCTCCGACGACGGAGTCCCGCCGCGCGAGGAGTGGCCTGCCGGAGAGCGCTACGTGATCCTCGACGTGCCGGTGGAGGTGAGCCGCGAGCGGCTGCGACGCGCGGGCAAGTCGCTCGAGGAGCGCTACCACACCGTCGAGGACCTCACCTTCTACCGGGCGCGCTACGTGGACGTCGCGAAGGGCTTCGGGGTTCCGCTCGTGGACGCCACCGGGACGCCGGAAGAGAACGTCCAGCGCGTGCTCGAGAGCCTCGGGCTCTCGGGACCGCTGCGCGTGGGCATCCCCAAGGGGCGGCTCCAGGCGCAGGTGCTGGAGGTGCTGCGCACGCGCGCGGGGCTGGACTTCGGCGCGCTCGCCCCGCGCCAGCTCACGCTCACGCTGCGCGGCGTGCGCTACTACCTCCTCAAGCCAAGGTCGATCCCCCAGCTCGTGGCGATGGGCTTTCTCGACGCGGGCTTCTGCGGGAAGGACCTCGTGGCCGAGAGCGGGTACGACGACCGCCTCGCGACCTTCCACGACCTGGGCCTCCAGCGCGTGCAGCTCTGCGTCGCCGCCGCGAGCGCCGAGATCCTGGAGCGGCCGCCGGACCGGCCCGTGGCCATCGCCACCGAGTTCCCGCTGCTCGCCTCGCGCTGGGCGTTCTCACAGAACCTCAGCCACCTCGTGCTCTCGAGCTGGGGCTCCACCGAGGCGTGGGTCCCGGACCTCGCGGACGTGATCGTCGACGTGGTGGAGACGGGCGCAACGCTCGAGGCCAACGGGCTCACGCTGCTGGCCACGCTGCTCGAGAGCACCACGGTGCTCTTCGAGCGGCGACCGGGGATCCTGGGGCACACGAAGCTGGGGCA
>CAZAIE010000187.1:0-9454 GCA_964485035.1 uncultured Myxococcaceae bacterium
CCCCTGGGGAATGCTCGTGAGAAGGGGGTGGGGAATGGTCCTGAGAGCCAACACGGAAACGACCGACGGCAAGATCCTCGCAGGTGGGGGAGTCGTAGCTGTTTGGGAGGCCGGAAGGTGGGTGGTTGACGCTGACCTGGCGGCGCGGGAGTACGACTTCTTTGCGCGTGGGATGTGGACCTCGCCGTCTGGAACCACCTGGCTCGCTGGGCATGGCGCATCCAGGACCACGCTCATCCGCAGCAGGCGTGAGTGACCCAATTCGCTTTCGGCAGCCGCACTCGCGACACCAGGACAACGCATCTGCAGGAGCGACCAGCATGGACTCCCATCGAAGTATTCGAGCACTCAGCAGGCTTGCGCTTACCCTACTGTTCGCGACGTCCTCACCTGCGTGGGGAAATGGCGAAGGAATTGGGTACTCGCCCAAGCTACCAGTCGAACCAACGAGCCTGAAGGACGGGACTCACCTTCTGGATGCGTTCAGCGCCAGCGGGCCGAACTACTTCACCGGCGAGTACGCACACTCGGTACAGATCCCACTCCCGCCTTCCCGGGGCGACGTCAGGCCGGACCTGAAGCTTTCCTACAGCAGTTCCGGCCCCAGCAATTCCCTGGGCGCGGGATGGAGCCTGGAAGTGGAGCACATCCGGCGCTCCACCAGATCAGGGACGCCGCGGTACGGACAGAAGCTCTCGGAGGTCGAGCTGGAGTACCAGATCGGCGGCACGAGCGGCAAACTCCTACTCGCCGCCATCGACGGAACCGTGCTGCGGTTCTACTCCAAGGCCGAAGGAGGGTTCCTTCGCTTCGAATACTCCGAACAATCCGACACCTGGACGGTCCGGTCCCCTTCAGGAAAGACGTGGCTTCTCGGCGGAGAAGGAGGCAGGGAGTCCAACGCAGCCGGCGACAGCGTGTTTGCCTGGTATGTCAAGAAGGTCACCGATTCGGCCGCCAACTTCGCAGAGTTTCAGTACGAGCTTCGGGACGGGGTCCTATACCCAACAGATGTGAAATACGACCTATCTGAAGTGAAGGAGATCAAGAATCCTCCCGCTGTGGCATTTGAATGGGAGGATGCCAACGGTGCGAGCCACACGTCGTTCCGCAAAGGCTTTCATAGTCGGGTTGGTCATCGCCGATTGAAGGCGATTAAGACCCAGCATGAGCCGAAATACACCGAAATCGCACTGACGTACACTGCCGTGCCCGGCGCTCTCCGAGCCCACCTTGGCCCAGACAAGATCAGCCCGAGCCAGAAGCCCGCGACTTCGATTCAATACGGGCCATTCCCGAGTTCCTTTGTGCCGGGCCAACTGTTGTTCGACTACTACGACGACGGAACCCCAATCTCGCAGCAAGTGGATCAGAGAAGCCTGAGTTCGACCCACGCATCGCGCGAGGTACAGGACACCACGATCTTCCTCGGCTCGAACCTCGGTCCCGATGACAACTATACCGGGCCGCAGGACCGTCTCTCGCGGACACCGAACACTCTGGTCGACCTGGACGGAGATGGAGACCTCGACATCCTCGTTGCACTTTCGGCCCACGAGAATCCTACACAGACAATCCCGGAATGGCAGTGGCGCGAGAATCGATCGGGGGTATTCGATCTGTATCAAGCTGTGGCGCTCCCACCTCAGTCAGGATGGGGCGAGAGCACTCCACGCTACGGCTTCCGTCCGAACGAATTGGAGCGCGCCCTCGTCACCCACCCCGCCTCATATCAAGTCGGCGTGATCACCACGCGCCAGCGCATCGTGGACATGAACGGAGACGGGAAGGCCGATATCGTGTTCGTCGACGGCGCAGACATCGTCGTATGCCCGAATACGACCGTTTCTCGGACCGTCTCGTTCGGGCCATGCCAGCGATGGATGAGCAACCACCGGTATCTAAACCGTACCGAAGTCGTCTCGTCTGGAGAGCGAACGCTCGAATGGACCACTTCTGGGCTGATCGATTTCAACGCCGACGGCCTTCCAGACTACGTCGAAGCAGGGCTCTCTTCCGACGGAACTGCGACTGAACTCACAGTGCATCTCAATTCCAGGACTGCCCTTGGCATGAGTGGAACGCGCGGGATCATCTCGATCCAATCGGCTCGATGCGACGAGATCGACCTCCCGATACCCCCCGCCAAGCAGGTCGTACCTCGCGGTTGTCTCTCGTCTACACGACGAACCTATCCGCCGGTCGAAAATCCCATCGCCCACCAGATCGGGTGCCGGACTCGCACGCTGATCGACATCAATGGAGACGGGTTGCCTGATCTGCTCCGCAATCGCTCTGCAGACAAAACCTGCCTTCCGCTTTCGCCCGGAGAGCTACGCTTGGAGTACGGAACCGGAACGGGCTTCGTCGCTAGCGACCTGGATTTGTCGGCCCTGGCAACAGAGCAGATCTGCCACGAGTTCACCGCTCCGGGAGGCGGAGCATCGCCCGGAGGAGGAGAAGCTCCCGGAGGAGCAGGGGGTCTTCCGCTATCCGTCGAAGGAGTTCCCCACGCCGCAACGGTTTCCGACTTTCTGGATATCAATGGCGACGGCTTGAAGGATTTCGTTGAACGCAGCGAGGGTTTGACTACCCCGTTTCGGGTCCGTCTGAACACTGGCAAGTCTTTCCTCCCAGCCACCAACTGGACGCCTTTCGGAGCTGACGGAGGCGTTAGCTGGACTAGCCCGCCCTTCAATCTCGGGCCGTATGGGATTCAATTCTCTACGTCTGCAAGCTTCGCTGCATACTACGGGGTTTCCGGAACCGACTACATCAACGTCGGCACACGTACTCTCACCCAGCGCGACTTCATTGACCTCGACGGTGATGGATTGCTGGAGTTCGTGGCGGTTCTTCAGATGAATCAGGGAGGAGAGACCCCCTGGATGGTCCACCGGATTCTCGAGCGTGACTCGACCTCGTCTCCCGGACGCGCAACCCGCTTAGAAATGGAGACCGGGGTAACCCTCGCGATCTCGTATCAGCAACTTCGCGACACTGGCGTCCCCATCCCGCTCACGGTTGTGTCTCAGGTCAAGCGCATGGACATGGGAGTAGCCCTTCCTGAGAGCACCTCGACCCAACGAGTCTCGTATCTGGCTCCGGCGTTCGATACCGAAGAACGGGAGTTCCGAGGATTCGGGGAGACGCGAATTACCGAGGGCGCTCGAGACCCCGCTGATGGCGCAGTCCGCGAGCGGCGAACCCAATTCTCCCAGACGGACTACAACGCGGGTACCCCGACATTCGAAGAACTGTTCGAACCGAATCTGAACTCGACGGTGAGGCAGGTTCGCACCACGTTCGAATTCCAGGCCCTCGGCGTCCATGCCTCCCCAACCGGCTCGCAGGTGCGCGGATGGACGCGTCCGACGCAGCGCGATACACGTACCTTTCACCCCGACAACACTTCAGGCTTCTTGACCACCACGGCCTACCGATACTTCCCGGGCGACGACGCTCGAAACCGACTAGGGCTATTGCGCGAGAAGGCCGAAAACACCAACCGGGTCGAGCGTTTTGACTACGAGATTCAGAACGACGACAAGCTCTACTTGGTCCGACGAAAGTTGGTTTCGGTCGAGGATGCGGCTGGAGCTAGCGTGTCACTGACCGAGTTGCTGTACGACGACCAGTGTACTCACTCGGCAGGCCTTTCGCGCGGCCTTGTCTGCGAGAAGCGCGTGGCACGCGGCCTAGGCGCCCTTCCACTAGTGACCTCCTATACCTACGACGATCTCGGCCGAATGACGCGGGAGGAGAACCTCGACGGCGAGTTCCATGAGCACAAGTATGCCGACGACACGGCCTTCAAGACCGAGGACAAGAACGCTCTCGGACACATTCGCACTTTCCTTGAGCACCATTGGTTGACAGGAGCGCCCAAGAAAACGTGCGGGCCAGAGCATGTGTCTCCCTGGGGATTCTTCCCGGACAAGGCGCGCTGCCACGTTACTCTTCGCGACAGCCATGGGCGGCCTCTTTATGAGCAGCCAGCATTCGAGACCCCTCTGGGCTATCTCAATTCAACGGTTCACAAGACCCATTACGAAGATCTGTCGACCGAGAAGGGCCGTCCGCGTCACATCATTCTCTCGGAGTATCCCGATCCGCACCAGACATTCGGGACCCGTCTCCCCCCGCGGAACAAGTGGGTCTATTTGGATGGTGCTGGCCACGTTGTGCTCGAAGCCAGCCCCCTGCTTACCCCCGTTGTAATGCCTGGCGGTTCGATGAGTCCACCGACTTGGTGGAGCAAGCGCTATTTCCGATACGACGAACTCGGGCGTTTGGTGACTGCATACCTTCCCATCACTCAGCCAGATTTTGAGTACGGACCGCAACCTTCCGCAGACGCTCCCGCCTACCAGTACCGATATGATGCGCTCGACCGTGTCGTCGAAATCTTGGCTCCGCCCACCCCAGACGATGGCAATGCGATTCCCCCCACCGAGGGCTTTCCGCGGCTTGGGGACGCGAACAACGGCGAGGCCATCTCCAGCCTTCTCGTCCAGTATCGCGAGCCAAGTGTCTTCGTTCGCGATGCCAGCGGAATCAGGCAAACGATTACCCACAATCTGTTCGGCGAAATCGCCGCCATCTCCAAGTCGGTCGGAGCCGCAACACTCACCACCGAATTTTCGTATGACGTCGCCGGTCGACGAATCGGGGCAAAGGACCCCTATGGCGTTGACTATTCCTACAAGTACTACTTCGACGGTTCCCTCTACTCCGCAGAGAGCCCGAGCTTCAATCGGTCGTATCGCTATACAGACGGCGGGAGATTGCAGTACGAGTACCGGCGAATCGCATCCGGGGACACGGATGGGGTCATCGAGTTCAAGTACGACGGTGCCGGTCGCATCACGGAGCGGGCGGTATCGGCAAACGTCACCAGCGCCTGCCTTGACCCGAGAGCCTTCACGACCAAGTTCACTTACGACGTTCCGGCGGATTCGGACCGCCCCGGAGCCAACCTCGGCCGGCTGACTTCCGTCGAGGGGTTGGGCCATTCCTACGAGTATGATTACGACTCGCTCGGAGTTCGGTCTCGCGAGACCCTCGTCGAAGAAGCCACTCAGGCTCGCCTCAGCGTCAAGACTGTTCGTGGTGCACATGGTGAGATCGCGCGGCTAGAGTTCGACGATCTCTCGCTGGACTATTCCTACGATGAGGCGGGTCGTCTGAGTGCCGTGACGGAAGGCGCTGACCTCGTCGCTGCGTCATATCTCTACCAACTCGACGGTCGCCTCCGTCATGCGAACGCTCGCATTGGACCTTCGACTTCTCCAGAAAGGTCCTTGGCGTTCCAAAGAGCGCTCTCCTACGACGCCCGTGGGCGTCCCAATTCTTCGCGATACCAACTCTCTGCGATCGACGTGGCCCCTGTCGCGGACCAGCGAACAATGGGATTCCAGTACTACCCAAACGGTCAACTCCGGGCAATGACCGACAGCGAGGCCTCGTCTTCTAAGCACGAGTGGACCTACGACAACGCCCTCCGACTGTCGACCGCCGTTGGGTACGGTGTTCTCGCCGGAGGTCAACCAACGGATGTTCTGACCTATGCGTACAACGCGAACAGCACCATTCAGTCGGTTACCCGCGGTTCTCGAGTCGAGACCTACAACTACGATTCTCAGCTCCACTCCCTGAAGTCGATTGTCGTCACTGGCTCTGGCTCGACACGGCGGACCACCTTCGAACACGACGGCGATGGAAACCGTTGCGGCGAACTCGAGACCGTCAACACTTCCATTCCGGCGCTAGCCCGCGGAAGCGCGTACTCCTGGTCCGCAGACGGTCGCCTGACCCGAGTCGACTCCTTCGCGCGCCGCACCACTCAGGTCACCGACTATGACTATGACCACGAGGGCAGGCGGTGGCGTGAGACCACCGACGGCGCTAGTAGCGTCCTGTATCTAGGCGACCAACTCGAGTTCAGCGCCACGACGGGCGAGAGCAAGAAGCATTTGAGCCTCCCAGGCGGCCTTTCGTGCTCGATCGTCGGCCACAGCGCGTGGACCTGCCACGTCAAAGACATTGGCAACGTGCGGACGGTTGCCTCCAGCACCGAGACCGTTCCAGAACTCTCCGTCGTCGACTACTTGCCATACGGCCAGCGGCGCGGAACTGGGCCTGACACCCTGCGGTTTGGCTACAGCGGCAAACAGGAGGACTCCTATACAGGCCTGCTCTACTACGGCGCCCGATACTACGATCCGCGGTCGCGGCAGTTTCTGTCTCCGGACCCGGTTCGAGCCGCTGGCGTCGTTGACGCACTTGGGATTCCTGAGAGCCTCAATCCGTATTCGTATGGTGCGGCGAATCCGGTGGCCAACACCGATCCGTCTGGGAAGTATGTTGAATCGCTTCTGGATGTTGCCTTCATTGCATATGACATCTACACAATCATCTACGACGGCGTGAAGGGCAACGATGCGGCTCTAGCTATCGATCTGGTCGCCCTGGCCGCGGACGTTGGCTGCCTATTTGTCCCCCTCGGAACTGGTGGTGGGCTTGCTGCCCGAGCTGCTGGGAAGGAGGGGGTGGTGCTGCTCCATGCTGGCGCTGAGGTGGAGGCACGTCACGCTGCCAAGGCAGCTGCAACCAATGCTCGCACGGAGCAGGCAGCTGCAAAGGGAGAAGGGCACCTCGTCAGGTTCGGACCTGGGCCAGAATCCGCCGAAGTACTCGCCGCAGATGCCGCTAGGGCTGAGGCAAACGGGTTCCCGCACGGAGTATCAACGAGGCTGAAACCGCGCATATCGGGGTCGGACAAGGATCACCGGTCAGCACCCATGACAGAGGTTCAGGAGTCCTTTCCGGTGACGCAAACGGGCAAGGATCCACGCCATCACACCGTTGAGCTGCCGAAGCCCGTAACACCCGAGGTTGCGGACAAGTTCAACTCGGTCTTCAAGCCGAAGGAGTGATGGCCTTGGGCAAGTCACTCAAGACGGACCTCGTGTTGGATTGGTACGACGGCATTGTTCTAGCTCTTGTGCAACCTAGTTGGCGAAATGGGACGTTTCTTGCGTCACTGCTGAGCTGGTCGCAGAGCACGCGAAAACGAGTACTAGCGTTGCTTCCGGTTGATGCAACTGAGGCAGCGAGGATCGCCAGCTGCCAAGCTGAGGGAGGATGGGCGGAACTCATCGAACAACTCCATGGTGTGGCTCATCACACCAATGGACCCATATCCGTTGTGGTTGTCGATGAGCTTATCGACGAGGTGTGTCGGGAGGAGACTGTTGACGTGGAGAGTGTGCGGGGACGCTTGATAGTCGATATCGAACAGGCGATGCAGGTGGACATTGGACCTTGGCTCCCATAGCAGGCCGCCCCCGAAAAAGCCCGAGCGAGTGGCCCGGCATCACCTTCGGCGAGTCGTTCGATCGCGCGGAGCAGGTCTAGTAGCGGCGGGATTCCGGCGCCTGGCCGGATCCCGCGAAGCCCATGTTTCGGGTCGTGATGCGCTTCGGCGGCGTGTTCAGCCTCCGCCTCAGCGACTTTGGAGGCGGCCGCACCCAGGTTTCCGGGTTCTTTCTGGACGACATTTCTGAAAGAGGCTGGGAGCACGGTCGCCTCGAGGTGGGCGACTACGAGGACCAGCGCATCCACTTCTTTGCTGCCACTGTCGAAATCTGCTCGGTCGAGGCATTCGAGGATTCGGTCTGATCCCAGCAAGTGACCTGCTCCCCTACGTCATCGACACCCGCGTCCGCGCCCGGGGCTTGGACCCCAGCTCGGTCCGGTTCCCGCCCTCGGCCTGGACCTTCTTCAGCGCCGTGGTGGCCTCGCGCAGGAGCCCGCCGTAGCTCACCGCGCCGTGCCCCTCGTAGCAGGCCAGCCCGATGGACAGCGTGACCTTCGGCTTGCCCTCCATCGCCGCGATGCGCCCCGCGAGCCGCCCCGCCACCAGCCGCGCCCCGTCCGCGCCGGTGTGCGGCATGAAGATGACGAACCGGTCGGTCCCGTACACCGCGCACAGGTCCACGTCCCGCACGCTCTTCACCGCGGTGGCCAGCACCCGTCCCAAAAAGGCCGCCTGGTCCCTCGGCGACAGCTCCGCGGCCAGCTCCTTCCACCGGTCCACCGACGCGAGCAGGAACGCCAGCGGGTACTTGTACCTTCGGCTGCGGTGCACCTCGACCAGCAGCAGCCGCCGGAAGAAGTCGAACCCGCCCGCGCTCGCGCCGCGGATGGCCGTCTCGCCGGTCTTCTTCGCCTTCCCGCGCTGCGGCTCCTCCGCCTCGATGGCGATCTCCACGCCCGCGCCGCCGCCCTCCAGCAGCGCGATGCGCCGCCTCAGCGCGGTGATGCGCACCAGCGACCGCGCACAGCTCTCGAGGTTCGCCCCGGCGAGCGCCCCGGAGAGGCAGGTGTCCGCCCCCGCCGCCTCCGCGCGCCAGTCCAGCGAGTCGTCCTCGATGGTCGAGATGAGCCCCACCGCGAGGCTCGGGTCCAGCTCCTTCAGCCTCGTGCACAGCGTCTCGCCGTCGAGCCCGGTCACCCCCGCCAGCGCGGCGTCCGGCGGGTTGGTGCGCGCCCGCGCCACCGCCGCGTCCACCGAGTACGCCGCCTCCACCTTGTAGCCCGCGTGCTCCAGCAGCGGCCGCACCGCTCCCACCAGCGTCAGGTCGGCTTCGGCGAGCAGGATGCACGGCTTTCGGCTGGTCACGGCGGCCTCCAGGAGCCGCGCAGTCTAACCTGCCGGGGGTCTTGGGAAAACTGGGCTTTCGGCAGGCTTGACCGGTCGCGCAGCGCCTGAATACTGTCAGCCCTTTCTCAAGGACGGACGACGATGGGCGACGCACCGGCACGGCCCAAGAACGTCCCGCCCAAGGCGGTCTGGATCGCCGAGGACGGGGAGTGGGAGCTGGGACCCCGAAACCCGAAGGGCGAGAAGCACGGCGCGTTCAAGTACTGGCGCGCGGACGGCACGCTCTGCAACGAGGTCACGCTGCGCAGCGGCGTTCCGCAGGGCCCCTTCAAGCGCTTCCACAACAACGGCGAGGTGTCGCAGGAGGGCACCTTCGTCGACGGGCAGCTGCACGGCACGCGCACCTGGCACGCCTGCGACGAGCCCACCGACGAGAAGACGCTGGCCGAGGGCATGTCCCGGCACGTCCGCCGCTCGGAGATGGATTACGACATGGGCCGGGTGGTGGCGGTGCGCCACTTCGACGCCGCGGGCCACCGCGTGCTGCCCAACGGCGACCCGTACCCCGAGCGCCCGCCCATGGTCCCCGACGAGGCCGAGTATCAGCCCGACGCGGGCTGGGTGCTCTCCACGCTGGACCACGAGGGTCGCCGCAACGGCACCTGGCAGCGCTGGCACGACAACGGGAACCCGGCCGAGGTCACCGAGTACGTCCACAACGTCCGCCACGGCCCCGCGACGCTCTTCCACGAGAACGGGAAGAAGGCCGAGGAGGGTCGCTTCGAG
>CAZAIE010000188.1:0-9444 GCA_964485035.1 uncultured Myxococcaceae bacterium
CGATAGATGCGGCCGTCGGGACCTTGCGCGGTCAGGCCGGCGCGCGCCTGCGGGCCGGTGGCCAACGCGGCGTCGCTGGTGCCGTCGGAGTAGTACAGCGCCGAGAGGATGGCGAGGAGCCCCGGCTGCGCCCCTGGAGGAGGGACGAGGACGTTGTAGCCGGGCTTGAGCGCGGCGCGCGCAGTCGGGGAGAACCCCCGGACGTTCTGGGTGGCAAGCTCGATGAGGAGCATGGCCTAGATAGTCCTAGATCGCCGGAAGGAATTCCAGGGCGGCGCGCACACGACGGCGCGCCCGGTCGTCCCGGACGCGCCTCGGTTCTGGCTGGGCTGCGGTGCTGCCGGGCGGGCTACGCCTTGGCGGCGGGCGCAGTCTCGATCTGCTCGCGCTCGGCCTCGACGCGGGCCGCCTTGCCCTGCAGCTGGCGCAGGTAGAAGAGGCGGTTGCGGCGGACGCGGCCGGGGGTCACGACCTCGATCTTCTCGTAGCGCGGCGAGTGCATCGGGAAGATGCGCTCCACGCCGATCGAGTAGCTCACCTTGCGCACGGTGAACGTGGCGCGGTGGCCCTTGCGGTTCTTGCGGATGACCACGCCCTCGAAGGCCTGGACGCGCTCCTTGCCGCCCTCGCGGATCTTCCAGTGCACGCGCACCACGTCACCCGTGCGGAACTCGGGGACGTCCTGACGCGTGTGCTTCTTCTCCACGAGGTCAAGGATCTTGTTCTGCATGGTTCTCTCCTTCCGCTTCCAGAAGCTCGTCGAGGAGCTTGAGGTCTACTTTGGACAACGCGCGGTTCGCGAACAGATCCGGGCGTCTGTCCCGCGTCGTCCTCAACGACATCGCCCGGCGCCATCGTGCGACCTTTGCGTGATCGCCCGAGAGCAGCACATCGGGGACCTTGCGGCCCCGAAAATCCAGCGGTCGCGTGTACTGGGGGTGCTCGAGGAAACCCTCCTCGAAGCTCTCGTTCCCCGGGGACTCTTCGTTCCCCAACACGCCCGGCTCCAGCCGGGAGACCGCGTCCACCACCACCATCGCCGCCAGCTCGCCGCCGGTGAGGATGAAGTCGCCCAGCGACAGCTCCTCGTCCACGTACGAGCGCACCCGCTCGTCCACTCCCTCGTACCGGCCACAGACCAGCACCAGGTCCTTCCGCGCGTGGAGCTCGCGCACCACCGACTGCTCCAGCTTCCGGCCCCGCGGGTCCATCAGCACCACCCGCGCGCCCGGCTTGCGCTCCCGCGCCGCTTCGATCGCCTTCACCAGCGGCTCGGGCTTCATCACCATCCCTGCGCCGCCGCCATACGGCGAATCGTCGCAGACCCGATGCTTCCCCTCGGCGAAGTCCCGGATGTCCGTCACCGTGACTTCGATGAGGCCCTTCTCGCGGGCCTTTCCGAGGATGCTCTCGGCCAGTGGGCCTTCGACCATCCGCGGAAAGAGCGTGAGGATCTCGAACGACAGCATTCCCCACGTCCCTTCAGCCCTCGTCCTCCGGGGTCTCGATGACGATGACCCCTGCCGCGACGTCCACCCTCTTCACGAAGGTGTCGGCCATCGGCACCTGCAGACTTCGCTGGCCCTCGACCTCGAGGACCGGGACCGCGCCGCCGTCGAAGACCCGGGCGACCCGGCCCAGCTCCGCACCGGAAACGGACTCGACGCGGAGGCCGACCAGGTCGTCCGCGTAGAACTCGTCCACCTCGGGCTCGGGAAGACAATCCCGCCGGAGGAAGACCTCGGTCCCGGCGAGCTTCTCGGCTGCCGTGCGGTCCGGGCATTCGGCGAAGCGGACCAGGCAGACCTCGTGGGCCGCCCGTGCCGCCTCGATCGCCACCTGCCGCAAGCCACCGTCACGCCCCTTGAGCCAGGCGTGAGGCTGGTCGAGCAGCGTGGTGGAGCCCGGCTCGTCCGGCTTCACCGACACCTCGCCGCGGATTCCGTGCGCCCGGACGATCTTCCCGATGCGCACCAGCCGCTGCGGGTCGGAAGCCAAGAGACTAGGCCTTCACCGCCGCCGGCTGCGCCTTCTTGTGCTCTTTGATGAGCTGCGCAACGGTGTCGGTCGGCTGCGCACCGGACTTGATCCAGTACTCGAGGCGAGCGTTGTCGATCTCGAGCTTGTGCGGCTTCGCCGTCGGGTCGTAGGCGCCGATGCTCTCGATGTACTTGCCATCACGAGGGCAGCGGGAGTCCGCCGCAACGACGTGGTAGTAGGGATGCTTCTTGGCGCCCGCGCGGGACAGCCTCAGTTTGACCGCCATGGTGTTGCCTTCCTCCAGCGCTAAAACCGCAAAAAAGAGCGGTGTTTATGAACGAGGACCCGTCCGCTGTCAAGGCCGAAGCCTGTAGCACCAGGGGCGAGGCGTCGCTTTTTGGCGACTTCCGGGATGAACCCTCTGGAATTCCAGCGCGATCCCGGTGCAGACCTACCGCCTGGCCCGACGCGAGCCCTTGGCCTTCGCCCGCTTCTCCGCAGGCGGTTCGAGGAAGAGCCGCAGCGCCTCGCGCCCCAGATAGGGGGCATGGACGCGCCAGAGCGGACCGTTCACGACCACGGCAGCGACCGCGACCTTGGGGGACTCCTTGGTCACGGAGCCGACGAACCAGGTGAAGTCGCGGAAGGGCTTCTTGTCGTGGATGGACCCGGTCTTGCCAATGGCCCGGTGGCTACCCAGGGCGTAGCGGCCCCGTTCCCGGAAGGCCCGACGGCCAGTGCCTTCGGTGACCGTCTTCTCGAGCATCTCCACCAGCGCGGCAGCGGTCGCCTCGTCGAGGATGCGCCTTCTCTGGGAGGCCTCGCCCTCGAAGAGCACCGGAGACATCTGCACGCCCTTGTTGGCGACGGCGGCGGCGATGAGCGCGCCGTGGAGCGGGGAGAGGAAGACCTCGCCGAAGCCTGCTGCGGTCTTGGCCATCTCGTAGGTGTCGTCGGGGATGCGCGCCACCGAGACGTCGGTGGGCTGGGCGAAGTCGAGTGGGGTGTTGAAGCCGAAGCGCTCGCTGAAGGCCCGCAGCGTCTTCGCGTCGAGCTTGCGCTTGGCCAGCTTGCCGAAGACCACGTTGGTGCTGTGGGCCATGGCGCGGCTGAGGGTGGTGCAGAGGCCGTCGCGCTTGCTGTCCTCGAGGAGCTTGGGCTTCAGGCGCCGCTTGCCGCCGTGGTAGCAGACCGACTCCTCGGGCGAGACCCCGGCGGCGAGCAGGGCCGCGCCCGTGACGATCTTGTAGACCGAGGCCGCGGGGTAGACGGCCTTCACCGGCAGCCCGCGCAGCTCGGGGGCGTCGTGGCTGTACTCGGCGAGAGCCAGGACCCTGCCGGTGGTGGGCTCGATGGCCGCGATGGCGCCATAGGGGACCTGGTAGCTGCGCAGCAGTGCCGTGAGTGCCCGCTGGTAGCGCGGGTCGATGGTCAGCGTCCTGGGAGACGCGCCTTCCAGGACGTAGCGGCCGTCCTTGAGCACCGCGCGGGAGAGGAAGTCCTTCTCGGCGGGGATGGCGGCCAGCCCTTCGAACGAGGGCACGGGGAAGTTCGCGAACTCGGCCTCCCCCTCCCCTGCCTCGGCCGCCGCCTTGTCGGCCGCGGCGACCTCGGCGGCAGAGGGCTCCTGGCTGGCGGGAACGGGCGCGGGAGCGGCGATCAGCACGCCGGCATCGGCGCCGCCATCGAAGTCAGCTCCAGCATCCAGGGCGGACAACCCCGCCCCTTCGCTGCCCGAGGCGCTCAGGGCGACCAGCCCGAGGGAGGCGGCGACCCCGGCGGCGAGGATGGGGCCCCAGCGCCTGGACGACGGATCGACGCGGGGGCGATAGCAGGGGGACTCGTTGGAGAAGTCGGTCACGCGCGCGGCCTCATCGATGCGGTGCCGCCCATGCTACGTGGCTGTAGGGTCCTGTCCAGAAAACAGGCCCCACCTCCGCAGCGGTGCAATGGAAACCCCCGGCCAGGCGTTCCCCTTCCAGCTGCGTTGACCCTCCACCGAACGGCTGTTAGCTTCCGCGCCCCCCATGACCCCACTGCGAGAGACCCTCCTCATCTTCGGCCACGAGATGCGCCGCCACCTGCGCTCGGCCAAGACCCTGGTGCTGCTCATCCTCTACTCCCTGGCCACCGTGTTCTCGGGCCTGCTCTTCGTGGGCGCGACCCGCAAGGTCCAGGAGCAGCTCGACAAGGCCGGGCAGGGCCAGCCGGTGCCGCCCGAGATCCTGATGCAGATGAAGATGAGTGGCCTGTCCGCCATCTTCGGCAAGGGAAACGACGAGCAACTCCAGTACCTCGCCTCCATCCCCATGGTGGTGGTGTTCTTCGCCTACTTCGCGCTGCTGTCGCTGCCCGTCCTCACCGCGCTGATGGGCTTCGACCAGGTCTCGGGCGAGCTGAACACCCGGTCCATCCGCTTCGTCTCGCTGCGGGTGCGGCGCGGGGCCCTGCTCGCGGGCAAGGTGCTGGCCCAGCTCGCGCTGCTCATCGGCATCACCGCGGTGGTGAACCTGGGCATCTTCACCTACGCGGGGTTCTCGAGCGAAGGCTTCCCGGTGGGCGCGGGCCTCCTGGCGATGGCGCGCTTCTGGGTCCTCACGCTGGTCGCGGCGAGCACGTACGTCGCGCTCTCGACCCTGTGCTCGGCGCTGTTCCGCACCCCCATCTACTCGCTGCTCACGGCGCTCACCGTGCTCTTCGTCCTCTGGGTGACCGCCGGGCTGAGCAACTTCGACGCGCTCTCGTTCCTGCAGTACGGCCTGCCCTCGCACTACGCCGCCGGCCTGTTCAGGCCCGACGCGCTGGGCGTGTTGACCTCGGTAGGGGCGTACTCCGCGTTCACGGCCGCGTTCCTGGGCCTCGCCTACCTCACCCTGCGCGCGAGGGACATCTGATGAGCGACCTCCAGGCAACCCCCGCAGCCGCGACCGCTGCCCCGGTCACGAGCCCCATCGACGAGCCGGCGGTCGAGCTCGACGACGTGGTCAAGGCGTACGGCCGCAACGTGGCGGTGAACCAGGTGAGCCTCAAGGTCGCCCGCGGGGCGGTCTACGGGCTCATCGGGCCGAACGGCGCGGGCAAGACCACCACCTTCTCCATGGCCTGCGGCTACCTCAAGCCCGACCGCGGCGCCCTGCGCATCCTCGGCCACCGGGCCGGCGACCTCGCGGCGCTCAAGGGCCGGCTCAGCGCGCTGCCGCAGGACGCGCTGCTCCCGCCCAACGACCTCGTCGGCGACGTGCTCGTCTTCTACGGACGACTCTTGGGGATGAAGAAGCCGCAGGCGGTCGAGCGGGCGCGCGAGGGACTGGAGCGGGTGGGCCTCTCGCAGTGGTGGAAGGTGCGCTGCGGGGCCCTCTCGCACGGCATGGCCAAGCGCGTGGGGCTGGCGCAGGCGTTCCTGGGCGAGCCCGAGCTGGTGCTGCTCGACGAGCCGACGGCGGGCCTCGACCCGAAGAGCGCCTTCCACCTGCGCGAGTTCATCAAGCAGCAGCGCAAGTCGGGCCACACCATCGTCATCTCCAGCCACAACCTCACCGAGCTGGAGGAGCTGTGCGATGCGGCGGCCATCCTCGACCGCGGCAAGCTGGTGGCCAGCGGGTCCATGGAGGAGCTGACCCGCTCGGTCGGGGAGATCCGCATCGCGCTGGCGAGCGACGCGCCACCGGTCGAGGAGCTGCGCGCCCTGCCCTGCCTCTCGGCGGCGGACTTCGACGCCGGACGGCGGCTCCTCACCCTGGCCTACTCGCCCGGGAAGACCGAGGCCGAGGAGGTCATCGGGGAGGCGCTGAAGCTGCTGCTCGCGCGCGGCGCCCGCATCTCCTCGGTCGCCAAGGGCCGCAAGCTCGAAGAGCGGGTGATGGAGCTGACCTGAGCCGGGGCGGAAGGAGCGGCCCTCAGTCGAAGTCCGCGGGCCAGTCCGGATGCCGCAGGTGCTCGAACAACCGGGCGATCTGTGACGGGGTGCAGCGCCCCATCGACAGCGGCGGGATCTCGTGTTCGCCGAAGAAGGTCGGGTCGGCGGTCTCGTGGCTGGACTGCGGGGCCCCGCCGACGATCTCGCAGCGGATGAACACCTTGTAGAGGTGGAACGGGCGCGGCGGGACGTGGCCGTGCCGGGTGCGGTCCCAGAGCGCCAGCAGCTTCGTCGCGCGCACCTGGTAGCCCGTCTCCTCCAGGACCTCGCGCACCACCGCCTCGCCCGGGGTGTCGCCCACGTCCGCGAAGCCGCCGGGCAGCGTCCAGCCCCCGTCGCGGACCTCACGCACCATCAGGACCTTCCCGTCCTGGAACACCACGCCGCGGCCGTCGAACTTGGGCGTCGCGTACCCGGTCTCGCCGGCGAAGAGGTCGCGGATCTTCTGGAAGTCGTAGTCCGCACCGGCGGCCATCATCTCCGAGGCGATGGTCCGCACCTCCTCGTAGCGCTCGCGCTCGAACTCCTCGCGAGTGTACGTGAGGCCGCTCTGCGCCACCGCCTGCAGCCGGCGCGCCCAGTCGAGCCACTTCGGTTCCATGAATGCCCCCGGCTCAGCGCACGGTTCGGAAGAACCGCTCCACGCGGACCCCGGCACCGTCGCCCCAGAACCACAGGCCCGGCTTGCCCAGGCTCAACCAGATGATGAGCGCCCGGCCCTTCACGTGGCCGAAGGGCACGAACCAGCCGCCCGCGCGCCCGTCCTGCGAGTTGTCGCGGTTGTCGCCCATCATGAAGAGCGCGTCCGCCGGGACCTTGAACGGCCCCTCGTAGACGATGTGCGCCTGGGCGGGGTTGCGCAGCACGTCGTGGGTCACCGTGGGCCTGCCGTCCGGCCCCAGCAGCGTCTCCTTCCAGAGGTCCGCGGAGGTCTGGTCCCACGGCCCGTCGTCGCCGAGCCGGTCGTAGTACGGGAACGACCGCTGCGCGAGCTGCCGCGCCTGCGCCACGCCGTTGACGTAGAGCACCTCGGTGCGCTGCTCCTGCCCGTCGACCTGGACTGCCTCGGCCTTGACCTCGATGACGTCACCGGGCAGGCCCACGATGCGCTTGATGTAGTCGCGCCGCTCCAGGAACGGCCGGTGGTCGTCGTTGGGGTTGGCGAAGACGATGATGTCCCCGCGCCGGTACCCGCCCCAGTGCAAGAGCTCCCAGTTGATGACCGGCAGCCGCACGCCGTAGCTGAGCTTGTTGACGAAGATGTGGTCGCCAATCATCAGCGTGGGGATCATCGAGCCCGAGGGGATCTTGAAGGCCTCGACGACGAACAGCCGCAACAGCAGCGCGATGGCCAGCGCCTTGCCGATGGAGAGCGCGTACTCCACGGCCGGGCTGCGCCGGGCGAAGCCCAGGTGCTTCTCCACCAGCACGTCCAGCCGCTTCAGCACCGCCCCCAGCCGCTCCACGTCGTCCTGGGGCAGCGCCGCCTCGACCCCGGCGATGGCCTCCTGGAGCTGGGTGAGCTTCTCCGGCGGCAGCCGCTTGCCGTAGCGCTTCGCCAGCCGCTTCGCCTCCCGCAGGAAGTCCTTGGCCTCCACGCGCGTCTTCTTGAGCTTGCGCTTCTGCGCGCGCGTGAGGACGGGCTTCTCGGCGCTGGCGGCGGATTCCATGGACTAGGACTCGATCTTCAGCACCGCGAGGAAGGCCTCCTGCGGGATCTCCACGGAGCCGACCTGCTTCATGCGCTTCTTGCCTTCCTTCTGGCGCTCCAGGAGCTTGCGCTTGCGGCTGATGTCGCCGCCGTAGCACTTGGCGATGACGTTCTTGCGGAAGGCCTTCACGGTGGTGCGGGCGATGACCTTGCTGCCGATGGCGGCCTGGATGGCGACCTCGTACATCTGCCGCGGGATGACGTCCTTGAGCTTCACGCACACGTCGCGGCCGCGGTCGAAGGCGCGGTCCTTGTGCACGATGACGGTGAGCGCGTCCACCGGCTCCTGGTTGATGAGGATGTCCATCTTCACCAGGTCGGTGGACTGGAAGCCCTTGAGCTCGTAGTCCAGCGACGCGTAGCCACGAGAGATGCTCTTGAGCTTGTCGAAGAAGTCGAAGACCACCTCGGCCAGCGGCATCTCGTAGGTCACCTGCACGCGCTTGGCGCCGAAGTACTTGATGTCCTTCTGCACCCCGCGCCGGTCCTGGCAGAGCTTGAGCACCGCCCCCAGGAAGTCGTCGGGCACGTGGATGTGGCAGGTGAAGATGGGCTCCTCCCAGTTCTCGATGTTCTGCACCGGGGGGAGCTTCGCGGGGTTGTCGATGAGTTGCACCTGGCCGTCGGTGGTGGTGAGCCGGTAGACGACCGAGGGCGCGGTGGTGATGAGGTCGAGGTTGTACTCACGCTCCAGCCGCTCCTGGACGATCTCCATGTGCAGGAGGCCCAGGTAGCCGCAGCGGTAGCCGAAGCCCAGCGCCTGGCTGGTCTCGGGCTCGACCGAGAACGAGGAGTCGTTGAGGCGCAGCTTGTCGAGCGCGTCGCGCAGCTTCTCGTAGTCCGCCGGGTCCACCGGGTAGATGCCCGAGAAGACCATGGGCTTGACGACCTTGAACCCCGGGAACGGAGTTTCGGTCTTCACCTTCGCGTCGGTGACGGTGTCGCCCACCTTGGCGTCGGAGAGCTCCTTGATGTTGGCGACCAGCAGCCCCACCTCGCCGGCGATCAGCTCGGTCACCGGGCGGGCCTTGGGCATGTTCACCGCCAGCTCCTGGACCTCGTACTCCTTGTTCTTCGACCACAGCAGGATCTTCTGCTTGGTGCGCAGCGTGCCCTCCACCACGCGCACCAGCATCACCACGCCGCGGTAGGCGTCGTACCAGCTGTCGAAGACCAGGGCCTTGAGCGGCGCCTTGGGGTCGCCCTTGGGCGGCGGCACGCGCTGGACCAGCGCCTCGAGGATGTCGGTGATGCCGCGGCCATCCTTGGCCGAGGCCTCGATGGCGCCGGAGGCGTCCAGGCCGATCACTTCCTCGATCTGCGCCTTGGCCGCGGGGATGTCCGCCGAGGGGAGGTCGATCTTGTTGATGACCGGGACGATCTCGAGGTTGTGGTCCAGCGCCATGTAGACGTTGGCCAGCGTCTGGGCCTCGACGCCCTGCGAGGCATCGACCACCAGCAGCGCGCCCTCGCAGGCGGCCAGGGACCGGGAGACCTCGTAGGCGAAGTCGACGTGGCCCGGGGTGTCGATGAGGTTGAGGATGTAGTCCTTCCCATCCTTGGCGCGCCACTTCATGCGCACCGACTGGGCCTTGATGGTGATGCCGCGTTCGCGCTCCAGCTCCATGTTGTCGAGGAACTGGTCCTGCTTCTCGCGGTCGGTGATGGTCTTCGTCGTCTCGAGCAGCCGGTCGGCGAGCGTGGACTTGCCGTGGTCGATGTGCGCGATGATCGAGAAGTTCCGGATCTGAGCGTTCTCTGACGACATCCGGGCCTTTCCCTTGCTTCGAAAAATGGTGCGTGTGCGTAGCACAGGGGGGGCCTTCCTGGCGAGGGG
>CAZAIE010000189.1:0-9404 GCA_964485035.1 uncultured Myxococcaceae bacterium
GGAGGCGCCTGTGGCGGGGTTGTTTGCTGCGGCGCGGAAGGACGGGCTCCGGTCCAGGAGGAACCGCTGAGCAGCCGGCTGAGGGCGTCGGCGGCGCCGAAAGGCAGGCTGGCGAAGGGGTTGTACGGGGTCAGCGCCTGGGCGTTCTGCCGGGCCTGCAGGTACAGCTCCATGGCCGCGGTCACATAGCGCCCGAAGAACTCGCTGAGGGCGTCGTCGCCCAGCCGCACCATCTGGTTCAGCAGCGGGATGGGGAGGAGGCGCGAGGCGTTCTTGCTCTCCAGGATGAGCTGGGTGAGCGTCGCCTGGGTCAGGTCCTTGCCCGTCTTCGCGTCCACCACCTGCACGTCGGTGCCGCCGCGGATCTTCGTGGCCAGCTCCTCGAGGGTGATGTACCGGCTGTCCCCGGTGTCGTACAGCCGCCGGTTCCCGTACTTCTTCACGATCATGGTGTTCCTCCGAGATGTTGCGTGGCGAAAGGCTACAGCGCGGGACCGGGGCCTGTATAGGTTCGTGAATGCTGCGTCGCACAAGCTCGTTGACAGAGTCGTTACCTGTCAGTAACGTGCGTCAACTCGGCCGAATGCTGCAGTTGCGAAGGAGTTGGGTCATGGCGCACCGGATTCTCCCCGTCGTGGCGACCCTCGCCCTCGGGTTCTCCCTGTCGTTCTGCGGCGAGGAGGAGGCCAAGCCCTGTCGCGTCGGCTCCGATTGCCCCAGCGGCATCTGCCTCTCCAACGGCACCTGCTCCCCCAAGATCCGCGCGGACGCCGGGCCTGACGCAGGGGAAATCGCCTTCGCCGACGGCGGCCTGAAGCCCGACACCGGTGGCGTGGTCGAGCCCCCCGACGCGAGCGGCCCGGCAGTCGACTCCGGACCGGGCCCCGACACCGGACTTCTGCCCCAGCCCGACGCCTCGGGACTCCTGCCCGATGCCTCCACCGAGACTCCGGACACCGGCGGGGTAGTCGAGCCGCCCGACGCCGCCATGCCCCCGGACGCGGCGATGCCGACCTGCCTGCCCAACAACGACGGGGTCATCACCAAGACCGAGCTGCCCATCGTCATCGGTGCGAGGCTCACGATGCGCGTGGCCCAGTCGGTCACCTTCGACACCCGCGGCATCGTCCGGCCCGACGGCAAGCGGGTGTGGGACCTGTCGGGCACGTTCACTGGCGACCGCGACGTCCGGCTGGAGACCAAGCCCGTCACCGGCCAGTGGTTCGCGTCGAGCTTCCCCAACGGCGACTACACCGTGCGGATGTCCGGCTCCGCCGACACGCTCGGGATCATGAAGATCGGAGCCGACCAGCTCCAGCTGCAGGGCATGGCCTCTCCGACGGACAGCGCGGAGAAGACCAACCTGGTCTACGACAAGCCCATCCCCACCCTGGCGTGGCCGCTCCAGAACGGGACCGAGTGGTCCGGCAAGGGGATCATCGACGGGTACTTCGAGGGGACCCGCTACCACTGCGACGACGTCTTCCCCATCAACTGCACGCCGGTGGGGAACTGCTGCATCCGCCACAACTACTCCTCGAAGGTGGACGGCGCGGGCGAGCTGATCACGCCGTACGGCACGTTCCCGGTGCTCCGGGTGAAGACCACCATCCTCTACGAGGGTGAGTACTACTACGTGTGGACCAAGCTCCGGACGGTGCGCGCCTACGCCTTCGTGACCGAGTGTCTCGGGACCGTGGCGGTCATCGTCTCCAAGGACGACGAGAGCTCGGAGGAGTTCACCGAGGCCGCGGAGATCCGGAGGCTCGCCCCGTGAGACTGCTGGCCCTCTCAGCCGCGACGCTCCTCCTGTCCACGGGATGCCTCGCCTTCCACCGCGGCGCGATGCCCGACGAGCCGCGCGACGCGCTCTTCGCCGAGGTCGCCGACGCCCGCGTGCGCTACACGGACGAGGGCACCGGCCCCGCGGTGGTCATGATCCACGGGTTTGCGTCGTCCCTGGAGACCTGGATGGGCGTGCGCCCGGCGCTGAAGGACCGCCGGGTCATCACGCTGGACCTCAAGGGCTTCGGCTGGACCGACCGGCGCGAGGGCGACTACTCGCCCCCCGCGCAGGCGAAGCTGGTGCTGGCGCTGCTCGACAAGCTGGGGGTGAAGGACTTCGCCCTCGTCGCCCACTCGTGGGGTAGCTCGGTCGCGCTGGCGGTGACCCTCGCGGCCCCGGCCCGGGTGACCCGCATCGCGCTCTACGACGCCTGGGTCTACGAGGACCAGCTGCCCATGGCCTTCTACTGGGCGCGGGTCCCGGTGTTGGGGGAGATCATCTGGGGCCTGTTCTACGACCAACTCCAGGAGGTGAAGCTGGCCACCGGCTTCTACGACAAAAAGTACGTCACCCAGGAGCTGGTGGACGAGGTGGAGAAGGCCTTCGAGCGCCCGGGGACGAACGCCGCCGCGCTCGAGGCGGTGCGCGGCATGCGCTACGCCGAGGTGCAGAAGCGCTACGGCGAGGTGAAGCAGCCAGTCCTGCTCATGTACGGCAAGGACGACACCGCCACGCCGCCCTCGGTGGGCGAGCGGCTCTCCACTCAGCTCCCCAACGCCACCCTGGTCGTCTACCCGCGCTGCGGCCACCTCCCGATGATCGAGGCGGCTGCGCCCTCCACTGCCCGCCTGGTGCAGTTCCTCGGGGAGGGCCGATGAGCCGCCCGCTCGTGTTCGTCGCCGCCCTGCTCGCTGCGCTGCCGGCCTGGGCAGGGGACAACGACTCCATCTTCTCCAACACCGGCCAGGAGAACCTGGCGCTGCGCGACGGCGCCGCGCTGAAGTTCAACGGCTATCTGCGCACCCGGGGCGCCGCCTTCTACAACCACGACCTGGACCGCGGCCTCACCCCCTCGGGCGAGACGCTCTTCCCGGTCCCGCTCGCGGACTCCAAGAACCAGTGGATGACGCTGGCCGACATGCGCCTGCGCACCGACCTCGCCTTCTACGCTCCCGGTGGCACGGTGGTGGTGAAGGCCCGCGCGGACCTGCTCGACAATCTCGCGATGGGCAGCCTCCCCGAGGGCGCGCCGATGGGCTCCTCGTCGCAGGCTTCCCCGACCAACCTGCTGCGGCTCAAGAGGGCCTGGGGCGAGGCGCTCACCCCGCTGGGCATCCTCGCGGTGGGGCGCATGGGCAACCAGTGGGGCCTGGGGATGCTCGCCAACTCCGGCGACTGCATGGACTGCGACAGCGGCGACGCCGCGGACCGCATCGCCTTCGTCGCCCCCATCGCCGGCCACCTCTGGGCGCTGGCCTACGACTTCACCTCGGTGGGGCCGGTGGCCGAGCGGCGGAACAAGACCCTCATCGACATCGAGCCCAGCGACCGGGTCAACTCGGTGACCTTCGCGATGATGCGCTACAAGGACGAGCTCACCCGCGAGCGGCGGCGCAAGGCGGGGCGCACGACGATCGAGTACGGGGCGTACGTCTCCTACCGCAACCAGTCCAACGACATCCCTGCCTGGTACGTCCCCGCCGAGGACCCGGTGGAGCTCGACTCCTCGCAGGTGATGCGGCGCGGCTGGTCGGCGCTGGCGGTGGACGGCTGGGCGCGGCTGACCATGCCCTCCCTCCGGGTCGAGCTGGAGGGCGCGGTGCTGGTGGGCGCGCTCGAGGAGAGCTCGCTCATCGCCGGCGTGGAGATGCGCGACCGCGTGGACTCGCTGCAGTGGGGCCTCGCGCTGGAGTCGGACATCGGCGCGCCGGAGGACCGGGTGCGCTTCGGGCTCGACGTGGGCGTGGCCAGCGGCGACGCGACTCCGGGCTTCGGGGCCTTCCCCGGCGTGGGCGAGACGCCCCCGAAGGCAGGCGACCTCGATGGACCGCAGGCCGACCCGCCCCGCGACAACCGCATCGACAACTTCCGCTTCCACCCCGACTACCGCGTGGACCGCATCCTCTTCCGGGAGATCATCGGGACCGTCACCGACGCGTTCTACGTTCGCCCGCACCTGAACTGGAAGATGGCCGAGGTCGGTCCCGGCCACCTCTCGTTCTCGCTCGCGGCCATCGCCTCGTTCGCGCTCTACGCCGCGTCCACTCCGGGCGGGCAGTCGCCGCTGGGAGTGGAGCTGGACCCGACGCTCTTGTACGAGACCCGGTACGGCTTCCAGGCCTCGTTCGACTACGCCTTCCTCTACCCCCTGGCCGGCCTCGACAACCCCGCCGAGGGGCTCGTCGCCAAGCCGGCCCAGTCCTTCCGTCTCCGCCTCGTCTACGTCTTCTAGGGAGCCGCCCATGCGCCTCGCCTCTCTCCTCGCCGCCGTCGTCCTCCTCGCCGCTTGTGGCGACAACCTCACCCCCAACGACCAGGAGTACGACTCCACTGGTGCGCCCAAGAGCAACGGCGCGCAGCCGGGGCGCGACCCCTACGTCGCTCCCGAGGTGCAGCCGCTGCCCTGCGTGCCCAACCTCGACGGGCAGATCGACGCCAAGGAGATCACCGTTGGGCTCGGGCTCACGGTGTCGTACCTGGTGCCGCCGAACGGCGTGAAGCGCACCTTCGACCTGGCCGGCTCTCCCATCGGGAGCCTGCGGGTGTGGGACTGGGGGCAGGACTTTGCAGATGACCAGGTCGCGAAGCTCGGCCCCAGCTCGCTCTCCGGCCGGTGGTTCGCCGCGCACTTCCCCACCGGCCAGTTCGTGTCCCCGGTGGACCTGGGAGGCACGGTGGTGGCCATCAACCGGCTCGACGACAAGGGCCTGTACCTGCTCGGCGTCGCCTCGGCCGAGGAGAACCCGAAGGAGGGCAAGACGCTGATGGTCTACAGCACGCCGATCACCGCGCTGCTCTTCCCCATCAAGCCCGGCGGCGAGTGGAGCTCGACCGGCGAGGTGCGCAACGGCTTCTTCAAGGGGATTCCCTACGCCGGGCGCGACACCTACCGGGGGCGCGTGGACGGGATGGGGACGCTGAAGCTGCCGGACGTGACCTTCCAGCAGGTGCACCGGGTGCGGACCGACGTGACGATCGTCCCGGCCGCGGGCACGACCACGACGCAGAAGCAGGTGGGGTTCTACTTCGAGTGCTTTGGCGAAGTGGCGCGGGCGCAGAGCCAGCTCAACGAGACCGTGGACGACTTCACCAACCCCCTGGAGACCCGCCGCTTCGGTCTGTAGTCCCGAGAGTGAACGAGACCCCGAGGCAAGCCAGGAAGGCCCCAGGGCGCTCGCTCTCCCTAGCGGTTCGCGACTTGTCGCGGACCGCGGCCGGGAGAGGGGTCGCAACTGCAGGCCTCTGTCGCCTCACCCGCCGCCGTACTCAGCCAGCAGCGCGGCGATCTCCTGGGGCCCGGCCTCCACGTCCACCACGTGCCGGTCGATAGCCCCGCGCGGCATCGAGTCCACCACGCAGCTCGCAGGTGACTGGGCGACGGTGGTTGCCCCGCTCTCCCTGAGCCGCACCATCCCCTCCACGCCGTCGCTCCCCATGCCGGTCATGAGCACCGCGAGCGTCGCGGGACCCAGGACCCTGGCCGCGCTCTCGAACAGCACGTCCACCGAGGGCTTCTGGAAGCGGCGCTCGCCCGAGTCCGATGGCGCAAGCTCGGTGGGCGACGCCACCACCAGGTGCCTCTCCTCCGGGGCGAGGTAGAGCCTGCCGGGCTCGAACGTCAGCCGCTCCTCGACGACCACCACCGGCCGCTGGGCCACCTCGGAGAGCCAGCGGGCGAACTCCCGTCCGAACCCCACGGTCATGTGCTGCACCAGTGCCAGCGGGACGTCGAAGGACGCCGGAAGCGCCTTGAGCACCAGCTCCAACGCTGGGGGCCCACCAGTCGAGGCCCCGATGATCACCAGCCGGGGTAGGGCCCTGCCGCGCGGAAGCCGGACTGCGCGCGAGGGGAGGGGAGGCGGGAGCGGAGGCGGCTGGCCAGCCCCCGGGGCAGCGACCAGCTCGCTCCCGGTCGTCCTGCGCCTGAGTTGCGTCACCACCGGCACCTTCGCGAAGACGCGCACCATCCGCGCCAGGTGCGCCCGCCGGTGCTCGTACTCGGGGTGACTGGGAGCCGGGAGCCCGCGGCAGACCTCCACCGCGCCCAGGTCCCTGGCCTGGCGCACCATCGCCGCGTCCAGGATCGACCCGCCCACCACCAGGACCGGGCGAGGCGCCTCGGCCATGACCTCGCCCGCCACGGCCAGGTCGCGGGGCTGGTTCACCGCGAGCAGCACCAGGTCCGGCTTCGTCCGGGCGATCTGGCTCAGCGCGGCCGGGGCTGCGCACCCGCCCACCAGCACCAGGCCCGGCTCTCCGCGAAGCGCACGGGAGAGCTCCTGGTGCTCCGCGCCGATGACGAGGACCGAGGCCATCACACCCTCACGCCAGCCGGCCGACGGCCGCGAGGAGGCTCGCGGACTCGTAGCGTCCCTTGACCAGGTACTCGCTCGCCCCCGCGCGGCCACCTGCGGCGATCTCCTCGGGCTTGCCCAGCGCAGTTACCAGGATGACCGGGAGCTGTGCCAGGCGCGGGTGCGCGCGTACGCGTGCGACCAGCCCGCACCCGTCGAGGCGCGGCATCGACACGTCCGACACCACGACGTCGAAGGGCTCGCGCTGCAGCAGGTCCCAGGCCTCCTCGCCGTCGGCCGCCAGGGCCACCTCGTATCCCGCCGACTCCAGCACGGTGCGATGCAGCGCCCGGGTGGTGAGCATGTCGTCCGCCACCAGCACGCGCTTGCGCGCAGCCTTCGGGACCGGGGCCGTCGCCGGCGGCGCTCCCATGCCGGAGGGGGCCAGGAAGAGGTCGGGGACGTTCACTGCCACCGCAACCGACCCGTCGGCGAGCACCACCGCGCCGTCCACGCCGCGCACCCCCGAGAGGTTCGACGGCAGCCGCTTGATCACGTACTCGGCCTCGCCCTGGACCGCGTCCACCGCGAGCGCGAGGGCGGCGCTGCCCCGTTCGAGCACCACCACGAAGACCGGGCCGGGCCGACGCGGCTCGTGGCGCCCCATCAGCGGCGCCAGCCAGCGCAGTCGCAGCGGGTCTTCCCCCGCACGCTGCAGCACCGGCTCACCCTCGACCTGGGCGAGCGTGCCCGGGTCCACCCGGAGCGTTCGCTGCACGTGCTCGATGGGCAGGGCGTAGATACTGCCCGCGGCGCGGACCAGCAGCCCTCGCCGCGAGACCACGGTCACCGGGAGGAAGAGCTCGAAGCCCGCCCCGCCCAGGTCGGAGTGCGCCGAGACCGTGAGGTGGCCGCCCAGCTCGGCGACGTGTCCCTTCACCACGCTCAGCCCCACGCCGCGGCCGCTGACCGGGCCGACCTGCTCGGCGGTGCTGAAGCCCTCCTCGAAGATCAGTTCCAGGATCTCGGAGGGCGCCCGCTCCGCGAGGAGCTCGGGGGTGAGCAGGCCCCGCCGGACGGCGGCTTCACCGATGCGCTCCGGGTCGAGGCCGCGGCCGTCGTCGCAGACCTGCAGGCGCACCTGCGGGCCGTGCATCGCCGCCGACACCCGGATGCGGCCGACCGGCGGCTTTCCCGCGGCCTTCCGGTCGGGCTCCAGGCCGTGGGCCACGCAGTTGCGCAGGAGGTGGATTACCGGATCGCGCAGGCGGTCGAGCACGTACTTGTCGAGCTCGATCTCCCCGACCTCGACCTTCAGTTCGACCTGCCGCCCCAGCTGCTGGGCGCTCTCCCGCACCAGCTGGCGCCAGGTGGGGGCCAGCCCCGAGAGCGGGGTCATCCGCACCTGTTTCATCGCTGCGCCCAGGTCCCGCGTGAGCCTCCCGAAGCGCTCCTGTTCCCGCCGGTCGTCGTCCAGCAGCTCCTGCAGCCCGCGGGCGCACGGGGCCAGCGCGGCGCGCGCCGGCGCCTCCAGCCCGGCGAGGCTGGCGTGCAGGGACTCGTGCAGCCGCACCAGCGCCTCGTTCCGGGCCACCAGCCGCGCGTGGGTCGAGAGCAGCTCGCCGGTGAAGCCCATGAGGCGGTCCAGGCGGGACGACTCCACGCGCACCGACGCGCTGGCCTGGGACTCGGCGCCCCCGGGGCCCGCCGCTGCCGCCGGAGCAGGAGCCGTGCCCGCGACCAGGTGGGCGGCCAGCGTCGCGGTCTCGGGCGGGCTCCTCCCCTGCGCCAGCTGCTCCATCGCGGTCACTGCCTGCAGCACCGCCGGGCAGGTGGCGTCGAGCGGCAAGCCGGGGTCGCCGCGGTGCCGCACCAGCGCCGTCTCGGTCGCGTGGGCCAGCTCGGCGATGGGCTGGATGCCCACCGAGGCGGCGATGCCCTTGATGTTGTGGGCGGTGCGGATGCAACGCTCCACGAGCTCGCGCCGCGGCTCGCCCGAGAGCCCGGGCAGGGCCTCTACCCCCTGGGCCAGCGAGTCCAGGAGCGAGGCGACCTCGGCCCGAAAGATCGCGGCGATCTGCTCGTGAGGGGTCATGGTGTTCAGCGCTGCGAGCCGGAGACCAGGGTGCGCAGCTGCTCGCTGATGGTGGTGAGGTTGCCCACTGCGGCCTCGAGCTGGTGGGCTCCCTCGGCGGTGTTCTTGCCGCCCAGCGCCACGTTGCCCATCGCCGAGGCGATCTGCGCGATGCCCGCGGCCTGCTGGTTGGACGCCGCGGAGATCTGGCGGGCGCCGTCGGCGCTCTCGTCGAGGACGGTGGAGAGGTCGAGCAGGGTGGAGTTCACCTGCTCCAGCGCCCGCCGCCCCTCGTCGGCGCGGGAGAGCGCGCTGCGAATCTGCTGGGCCCCGCGCTTGCTCTGGTCGGCGAGGTTGCGCACCTCGGCGGCGACCACCGCGAAGCCCTTGCCGTGCTCGCCCGCCTTGGCCGCCTCGATGCTCGCGTTCACCGCCAGCAGGTTGGACTGGTCGGCGAGGTCGTTGACCGTGTCGACGATCTCGCGGACCTGGCTGATCAGCTCGAGCACCTTCATCGCCTCGGTCGCCGAGTCGCGCCCGCGCTGGCCCTTCTGGACGGCCTGGGTGCTGATGTCCACCACCCGCTGGGCCATGGTCGCGGCCATGGCGCTGGTCTGCTTGATCTCCTCGACCGTGGTCCCCACCTCGGCCACCGTCGCCGCCTGCTCGGAAGCGGTGGAGGCCGACTGCCGCGCCGTCGCCGAGATCTGCGCGGTGCTGGCCAGGATGGTCGCGACCCGGGCCTCCATGCCGCGCACCACCATCTTGAAGAGCGCGAAGAGCACGAGGACCACCACCACCGCGCTGATGGCCGTGCCGACCGCGGTGAAGGTGCCGTCGTGCAGCGTGCCCATGAGCCCGGAGATCAGCGCGACCGCGATGATCAGCGGGACCAGCAGCGCGAAGATCTTGGTCGCGAGGCCGTCGCGGAACCGGTACCAGATGACGCCCAGCACGAGGCTGCCCACGATGAAGTCGGCGAGGGCGGTGTAGTAGAAGTGCGAGGTCACGGCGTGCTCCTGGGCGGGGT
>CAZAIE010000190.1:0-9403 GCA_964485035.1 uncultured Myxococcaceae bacterium
CCCTCGAGGTGCGCGCCTGCGCCACGGCCTCCCGGTACACGATGGTCCGCACGAACTGCCGGCGCGCGTGGTCGAGCAG
Source organism: uncultured Myxococcaceae bacterium (assembly GCA_964485035.1). GTDB lineage: Bacteria > Myxococcota > Myxococcia > Myxococcales > UBA5297 > CAZAIE01. The sequence continues at coordinate 80 of CAZAIE010000190.1, forward strand.
CCGGTGCGCCAGTTCCTGGATCTCCGCGTCGGTCTCGTCGCAGCGGACCCGGCGCAGGCCGGTCGGGCTCTCCAGCGCGAGCGAGGTGAGCTCCCCGGCGCCCTCTCCCGGGGAGTCACGCAGCTGCAGCGAGAGCGTGTCGCGCACCGGGAAACTCTCGTGGAAGAACTCGAAGACGATGTGCTCGTCGTCCAGGCGCGCGCGCACCATGCGGTCTCCCACGCGGAAGAAGGGCGTGACCTCCGCGTGCCCCAGCGCCTCGACGATGCCCTTGCGGACCTCCGCCGTCAGCGGCGCCTCGTCGAAGCGGGTGCCGCGCCCACGCTTGAAGGTCTCCAGGAACTCCCGGAGCTGGTCGATGCCCACCACCGCGTTCAGCGCCGGCGACTCGCGGTAGCCCGCGTGGTACAGGCCCACCAGCTCCAGCTCGCCCGTCCGGCAGGAGACCGCGAAGACCGGGCTCCCGGAGTTCCCCCGCGCCAGTAGCGCGTCGGTCACGAAGTCCACGTGGTCCCACGCGCGCTCCCGGTCGTGGTCGTAGGCGTTCACCACCTTGCCGAAGTTGGTGGCCTGCATCAGCCCCAGCGGGAAGCCGCGCACCAGCACCACGTTGCCCGCCTTGAGCAGGGCGCTGCGGCCCAGCCGGTAGGGCATCAGGTTGAGCTTCTGACGGCTCTTCACCACGGCCGCGTCCAGCGCGGGGTCCGTCGCGACCTTGGTGACCGGGATCTGTCCTGGCTCGTACTCGTCGCCCTCGTCCCGCACCAGCCGCAGCTGCTCGTCCACCTTCTTGCAGCCCGCCGGGACGCTGGCGACGTCCCCGTCACCGCTCACAGCGGGCCAGGTCGCCACGTGCTCGTTCGTGAGCAGGTAGAACTCGTCCGCCTTCTCCCGGTACGCGAACGCGGTGCCGTGGGTGGTGACCGAGAGGCTGCGCTTGCGGACCTTTCCGTCCGTCCCGTACGCGAGGCACTCGTAGGTGGCGGTGTTCCGCAGGCAGTAGGAGTAGTTCGCCTCGGGCAGGCGCTCGAACTCGCGCGTCCGCGCGGAGAGCGCGAGGATGGCGTCCGCGTACTCCCCGGTGCACGACGCCGCGTCGATGGCCTTCTGCAGCGCCGTCTGCGGTCCCTTTCCGGAGACGGGCTGCGAGCCCTCCGGCGAAGCCAGCGCGACCACCGCGATCAGGACAGCGAGAGCCGAGAAGCCCATGTCACGAGTGTGGGCGCTCGGCGGGGCGCGGGGCAAGCCGGGGCCCTCGCAACGACCTCGGTCCCCGGCATATGCTGCGCGCCCCATGACGGCAGCCACCCCCGCGAGCGACGCGAAGCCCGGCCTCCTGGCCATCCAGGTCCGGCACGGCAACCCCGATTTCCTCGACCTGCCGTGGGAGCTGCCGCTGGCCCAGTGGGAGGGCCGCTGCACGCGCCTCGTGCGCGTCGAGCGCGGCCTCTCGCGGCACGAGGTGGTGTTTGTCGCCTACGACCAGGGCATCTACGCCTGTAAGGAGCTGCCCACCCGCCTCGCCGAGCGCGAGTACGAGATCCTCCGGGAGCTGGAGGACGATGAGCTCCCCTGCGTCCAGCCGGTGGGCCACGTCCACGTGCGGCGCGTCCAGGAGGGCGAGGCGGACGAGGCGAGCGTCCTCATCACCCGCTACCTCGACTCCTCGCTGCCGTACCGCACCCTGTTCATGAACCGCGGGCTCGAGCGCTACCGCGAGCGACTGCTGGACGCGATGACCAGCCTGCTCGTGCGGCTCCACCTGGGCGGCTTCTACTGGGGCGACTGCTCGCTCTCGAACACGCTCTTCCGGCGCGACGCAGGCGAGCTGCGGGCCTACGTCGTGGACGCCGAGACCTCGGAGCTGCACGAGACGCTCTCCAGCGGCCAGCGCAAGCAGGACCTGATGATCATGGAGGAGAACGTGGCAGGGGAGCTGGCCGACCTCTCCGCCATCGTCGAGCTGCCCGCGCAGCTCGACGTGTACACCACCGGGGCGAGCATCATCGCCCGCTATGAGCGCCTGTGGGCCGAGCTGGCCCGCGAGATCCCCATGGCCCCGGGCGAGGGCTACAAGATCCAGGAGCGCATCCGGGCCCTGAACGACCTCGGCTTCTCGGTGGGCGAGTTCGAGCTGGTGGCGGCAGGGGACGGCAAGCAGCTGCGGCTGCGCACCATCGTCACCGACCGCGACTACCACCGGCACCAGCTTCACTCGCTCACCGGCATCGTGGCCGAGGCGCGGCAGGCGGCGCTGATGCTCAACGAGATCCAGGAGATGCGGGCGACCCTCTCCTCGGCCCAGGCGCACCCCGTCTCGCTGAACGTCGCCGCGTTCCGCTGGGGCGCGGAGCGCTATCAACCGACGACCCTGAGGCTCCAGCCGAGGGCCAAGCGCCCCGACGACCTCCCCGAGCTGTACTGCCAGGTGCTCGAGCACAAGTGGTTCTTGTCGGAGAGCGCGAAGCGGGACGTGGGCCTGGAGGCCTCGCTGGAGAGCTACCTGCAGCGCGCCGAGGCGGCCGAGCCCAAGCCCGACCCGTCCAAGGAAGGGGCGTCGGGCAGCTAGGCGCGGGACGAAGCTGCGCCGTCGGGAAGGGGGACGCCCGCAGTGCTCCGCCCAGCGGGAAGCAGGGTCCCCGCCTGCAGCCACAGCGCCCGAGCGCCCAGCCGCACCGCCTCGTCGGGCTCGGCCGTCGCGAGCACCAGGGTGAGCTGCATCGCCCGCTGCACGCGCGCGTAGTCCTCGCAGACGCCTGCGCGAAGCGTGTCCTGGACGTTGACCAGCGGCTCGTCGAGCAGCAGCACCCGTGGTCGCTGCATCAGGATCCGGGCCAGCGCGAGCCTCTGCTTCTGGAAGGGGCTCAGGTCGTGGGGCAGGGCCTCGAGGTGGCCGTCCAGCTCGAGCAGCGCGGCGGTCTGCGCGATGCGCGCGTCCAGCTCCGGGCGGGGGACTGCCCGCAGCGTGGGCGAGAGGGTCAGGTGCGCGCGCACGCTGAGGTTGCCGTAGAGCGCCGAGGGCTGCCCGACCAGCGGGATGCCGCCGCCCTGCGCGCGCAGCTCGCCCACCGCCGTCCCGCCGATCTCGATCACGCCCTCGTCCACCGTCTCCAGCCCGGCGAGGCAGCGCAGCAGCGTCGTCTTGCCCGAGCCCACCGGGCCGACGACGGCCACGCAGTCGCCGTCGGCGATCTCCAGGTCGATGGAGCGCAGCACGGCCCTGGCCCCGAAGGACTTGCAGACGGCGCGCGCTCGGATGTCGGCCATTGGGTGCCCCCCCCGCACTCGAAAACCAGCGGAGGCTATCCCACGACCGATCCCGGACTCAACCTGCGCCGCGTTCGCAGCGCGAGTAGGAGCCCCACCGCACCGGCGGCTGCCGCGAGTCCAAGACCCATCGCGAGTCCCGGTTCGGAGTAGGTGAGCACCAGCCGGTGGGCACCCGCGGGGACGGCGACCGCCGAGGCCAGGAAGTTCGCGTGCACCGGCTCGACCTCCACTCCGTCGAACTCGAAGGTCCACCCCGGGAGCGGCGGGACGTTCACCACCAGCGTCGCGGGACCGGCCGCCGCGACCTCCACCTCGCAGCGCGCGGGCTCGGGGTACTGGACCTTGGCAGGGCCGCACTCGGGACAGCCGGAGAACCCAGCGCCCTCGACTACGCTGCGCCCGGATTCCACGAACCCCGGTTCGAGCACGGACTGGAGCGCCCGCCGCGCGTCGGACAGCTCGACGTGCTCTGCGAGGTAGGCGAACGGGCGATGGGGAATCCGCACCAGGCTCGCGGGAATCTGCGGGTCCGCCGCCACGACTTCCACCTTCGAGGGATCGAGCCCGATGAGCCGGAGGTTCTCCACCGGACCGGGGACGACCACGAAGCCCGCGCCGTGCGTCGCGGCGGCGTCGAGGTAGCGGAAGCCGGTGGCGCCCGCCTCGCGCAAGGTCCGATACCGCAGCTGGGCCAGCCCGCCGTACCAGCCCATGTTCCCGACGCCTGCTTGCACGTTCCACAGTGGGGTCAGACCCCGCGACCACATCCGGAACTGCTCGCCCATTCCCCGCTGCGGCTCGCCCGGGAGCGGCGCCTCGAAGGGGGTGGAGACGCGTGCCGTCGGGGCGTGTTGCACGAGCCAGGTCGCCAGCGGACCATTCGCGTCCAGCGCGTCCTTGGGGAGCATCGCGGGCCGCAGCGAGTTGCCCGTTCCCAGATCGACGACTGCCAGCGCAACGAGGCAGAAGGCGAGGGCGCGAGGCCGCTGCTGGAGCCCGAGCCCGAGGAGCGCGATTCCAAGGAGGAGCAGCATGACCTGGACGAGCCCGACCCTGAGGTTCGGCCAGAGCGGGTCGTCGGAGCCCGCGCCCCACGCAAAGGTGAGCGCCATCGCCGCGAGGATGACTCCGAGGATGGCGGAGAAGCCGAGCCGGCGCGTCCACCGCGGCTCCGCACAGACGTGATCCAGGCCGGTTGCGGCAAGCAGCGCGACCGCCAGCGCCACGAAGCCCAGGAGCTTCTCCGGGAACTGGAAGGTCTTCCAGATCGGCAACCATCCCAGCGCCTGCTGGGCACCGAGCGCTGGTCCGGCTGCGAGCCAGAGTGCAACGAGTGCGAGCACGGCTTCTCGACGGCCACGGCCGCGACGGAGTCCGAAGCCGGCGAGCAGCGTGACCACGGCGCCCAGGTACTCGGACGGGACCCAGGGCACGGGGCGTCCAGCCGCGAAGTGGCGCAGGTAGACCGGATTGCTCGACGGGTCGGCCGAGTCGAGCAGGTACGGCACGACGAGCTCAGCGAGCCTTCCCGGGGCGAACCACCACTGGCTGACGATGGCCGACGCACCCAGCGCCCCGCGGTCCGAGTAGGAGAACGAGAGCGCCACGGGCAGCCAGACGGGGGCCGAGAAGGCCAGCCCGAACGCGAGGATCAGGCCGATGGACCTCCAGTTCGTAGAGGTGGTGGAGGCGGGACTCAGGAGCAGGGCGGTCGGAAACGCGAGCAGCCAGGTCTGGGGTTCGCCGCCCAGCAGGAGTCCTGCCCAGGCGAGTCCAGCGACGGCGAGTCGAACTGGCCGGCGCGGCTCAGGCTCGAGCGCCCAATCGAAGGCGGCGAGGAAGAGGGGGACGAAGGCCAGACCACGCAAGTACGCGAAGTTGTTTGCGATACCAGTGAGATAGCCGCTGGCGATCAACGCGGAGGCACCGAGCACCTGCGCCTGGGCCGAGAACCTTCGCCGAGAGAGAAAGAGCACCATCCCGAGCGCTGCAGCCAGATAGCAGACGAGGTGGAGCAACTTGAAGGCGCTGGGAAATGGAAGCAACAACAAGATGTTGAGCGGGTCGAGCGCACCGGGGTTGACGGCGGCGATGAGGGGTTCGCCGAGGCCGACGTGCGGATTCCACACCGCGAGTCGGCCCTGCTGGAGCTGGTCGCCGATGAAGTGCTTCAGAGGGGCGTACATCCGGCCAGCGTCGCGGGCCCCGACCTGGAGCGTCGGGTCCAGGAGAGGCAGCGAAAGCCAACCGAGTGCGAGGAGCAGCAGCGCAAACGCCAGGAGCCGGTCCCGACGTTCAGCGCCTTGGGGGGTGGGCGTCATCGCGCGGGATGATACCCCGGAAGGTGCGATCCAGCCGCCTGCGCCCGGGGTCGTCTCGCGCTACACTTGCGCGACTTTGTTGGAGGTCTGGATGCCGGAACTGCAGGCGGTCGGGTGGGATTCGTTCTTCGAGGCGCATTGGAGCGGGGTCACGCGCCCGGAGTGGACACCCGGTCGGATCGCAGCCGAGCATCGCGGCCGCTTCGAGTGCTGGACGGCGGCTGGGGTTCGCGAGGCGCGCCTCGCTGGCCGCCTCAAGCGTCAGCTTCGCGGCGAGGAACGCCCGAGCGTCGGTGACTGGGTGGGGCTGCGCGACGAGGGCAACCTCGCCACCGTCGAGCACGTGTTCCCGCGCCGCAGCGCCTTCGTCCGCAAGGCGGCCGGGGACCGTGACGAGGCGCAGGTCGTCGCCGCCAACGTCGACACTGTCTTCTTCGTGGTCGACCTGGCCGAGGACTTCAATGTCCGCCGCGCCGAGCGCTTCCTCGCCCAGCTCTTCGAGAGCGGCGCCCAGCCGGTGGTCATCCTCAACAAGGCCGACCTCTGCGAGACCGCCCAGGCCAAGGCAGACGAGCTGCGCACCCGCGCTCGCTCGGCACCGGTCCACGTGGCCTCGGCTGTCGCCGGCGATGGCGTCTCCGAGCTGCGGCGCTACGTCGACCACGGGCGCACGGTCGCGCTGGTGGGCGCTTCGGGCGCCGGCAAGTCCTCGCTCGCCAACGCGCTCGCGGGCGGCTCGGTGATGCGGGTGGCGGAGCTGGCGCGCGACGGGCGTGGGCAGCACACCACGACCCACCGACAGATCATCGCGCTGCCTGCGGGCGGCCTCCTGTTGGACACCCCCGGCATGCGCGAGCTGGGGCTCTGGGGCGAGGGCGGCGTGGACGAGGCCTTCGACGACATCGCGGCGCTGGCGCCGTACTGCCGCTTCTCGGACTGCCAACACGGCAACGAGCCGGGCTGCGCCGCGACGGCCGCGGTCGAGTCCGGTGAGCTGGACGGCTCGCGGCTGGAGCACTTTCGGCGCCTCCGGGACGAGGCCTCGCGGCGCGCGAAGCGGGTGAACGGGCCGGGCGGCCGACCCCCACGCAAGCCTGTTGAGCCGCGCCTGCGATGACCGGACTCCGCCAGCGCTCGTGGTCGGGGACCGGGCGCCGGCTGTTCGTGGCCTTTGCGGTACTCATCGGGGGCTTTGGGGCGGCCAGCGGCCTGGCGCTCTCGGGCATGGCGGAGATGCAGGCCGGCCTGCGCGCAATGCGTGATCGCGAGGAGGCGGTGCGGCTGGCGCTGCAGCTCGCCAGCGCGGTCCGCGACCAGTACGCCCACCAGGCGCACACGATCATCCTCGGCAACGCGTCGCACCTGGGCTTCTACGAGGAGTCGCACCGAACCGTTCTCGCGTTGGCGGCCCGCGTCGAGCAGCGCACGGAGAGCGACGAGGAGCGCGCCGAGGTCGCGGAGATCCGCCGGGCGAGCCTGGTGCTCGACACGCTCTTCAATCAGCAGATCGTCCCGGCGGTGCTGGCCCAGGACGCGGAGACAGTGAACCGCGAGCACGGCCGCGGGCTCGCCATCGTCTCGGACATCCAGGGCAGCGTGGACCGGCTGGTCACGCGGTTCGAGCGGTCGATCGGCGAGGCCGAGGCCCGCGCGCAGGCGGTGCAGCGGCGCACTTTCGCCATCACCCTGGGCTTCCTGCTGGGTGCGCTCGCGCTGGCCGCGGCTGTCGGCGTGTACATCGGCCGGTCGGTGGCGGTCCCCATCCGTAGGCTCCGCGAGGGTGCGGCGGCGGTCGGACGCGGGGATCTCGAGGCGCGCATCGACCTCGCGAGCCCGGACGAGTTTGGCGACCTGGCGCGCCAGTTCAACGCCATGACCGGCGCGCTGAAGGAGAACCAGGAGCGGCTGGTGCAGAGCGAGAAGCTGGCGGGCATCGGCCGGCTCGCAGCGGGCGTCGCCCACGAGATCAACAACCCGCTGGGCGTCATCCTCGGGTACGCGAAGCTCCTGCGGAAGAAGGCCGAGGGCGAGGCGGCGGCCGACCTGCAGGTCATCGAGGACGAGACCCACCGCTGCCAGGAGATCGTCGAGGGGCTCTTGGACCTCTCTCGGCCGATGAAGGGCGAGCCCGGCCCCGTGGACCTGCGTGCGCTCTGCGAGGACGTGATCGAGCGGCTCGCGGAGACTCCGGCGGGGACGGGGGTGCGGATCAGCCTCGTCGGCGAGGCCACGGCGCAGGGCGTGGAGAAGAAGGTGCGCCAGGTGATCTTCAACCTCCTCAAGAACGCGGCCGAGGCGTCGGGGAGCGCTGGCGCGGTCGAGGTACGGCTCAGCCAGCAGGCGGGTCAGGCGCTCGCGTCGATCAAGGACAGCGGCCCGGGGCTGGCCCCCGAGGCGCGCTTGCGCCTCTTCGAGCCCTTCTTCACCACCAAGCCGCAGGGGACGGGGCTGGGGCTCGCGGTCTCGCAGGCCATCGCGCGGGCGCACGGCGGGGGCATCGACGTGGAGCAGGTCGAGGGCGGGGGAGCGGTGTTCACCTTGAAGCTGCCGGCGGCGCCGGTCTGATGGGGACGACGATGGAGAAGGCCCGCATCCTGGTCGTGGACGACAAGGAGAACATGCTCAAGCTCTTCGCCAAGATCCTCGGCGAGAGCTGCGACCTGGTCACCGCCTCGGACGGCGCGCGGGCGCTCTCGCTGCTCTCGGCTCAGCGCTTCGACGTCGTCGTCACCGACCTGCGGATGCCCGGGGCCGACGGCTTCGAGGTGCTCAAGGCGGTGCGCGAGCAGTGCCCCGACACCGAGGTGGTGATGATGACCGCCTACGCCTCGGTCTCGAACGCGGTGGAGGCCATCAAGCAGGGCGCCTACGACTACCTGCAGAAGCCGTTCGATCCCGACGCCGCGGCGCTGGTCGTGGGGCGCGCGGTGGAGCGAAAGCGGCTGCGCGAGCAGGCCGCCAGCCTGCGCAGGGAGATCCAGGGCGTCTTCGGGTTCCAGAGCCTGGTGGGCAAGAGCGAGGCGATGCGGGCGGTCTACAAGCTGCTCGAGCAGGCTGCCGGGCTGGACATCACCGTGCTCCTCGACGACGAGACGGGGACCGGCAAGGAGCTCGCGGCGCGGGCCATCCACTACCAGGGCGCGCGGCGCGAGAAGCGCTTCGTCGCGGTGAACTGCGGCGCGCTGCCGGCGGACCTGGTCGAGAGCGAGCTGTTCGGCCACGCGCGCGGGGCGTTCACCGGTGCGGTGCAGGCCAAGGCGGGGCTCTTCGAGGAGGCGGGCGGCGGGACGCTCTTCCTGGACGAAGTCGGCGACCTCCCGCTGCCGGTGCAGGTGAAGCTGAACCGCGCGCTTCAGGAGCGGGAGATCCGCCGGGTGGGGGAGGCCAGCGCGATCTCGGTGGACGTGCGCGTGGTGGCGGCCACGCACCGGGACCTGCGCGCGGAGGTCAAGGCCGGACGCTTCCGCGAGGACCTGTTCTACCGGCTGCACGTCTTCCCGGTGCGCCTGCCGGCGCTGCGCGAGCGGCGCGAGGACGTGCCGCTGCTCGCGGCCCACTTCCTGGCCAAGTACGCGAAGGCCTACAAGCGGTCGGTGGAGGAGCTGGCCCCGGAGGCGCTGCACGCGCTCACCGGCTACCCGTGGCCGGGGAACGTGCGCGAGCTGGAGAACGCGATGGAGCGCGCGGTCGCCGTCTGCGACGGCCGGCGCATCGGCGCCGCGCACCTGCCCGC
>CAZAIE010000191.1:0-9386 GCA_964485035.1 uncultured Myxococcaceae bacterium
GTACTGCGGCGCCAAGGGATGCCGGCCCGGCTGGCGACACCGGCCCGTCGTCGTCCCGGCAGACCGCGCGCGTGCTGGGCACCTTCACCGGCCAGACGCACGGCTACTACGAGTACCTGCCGCCGCAGTACGGCGGCGTGGAGCCGGTCCCGCTCCTGCTCTTCTGGCACGGGGTGGGCGAGAACGGCGCCGGGAATGCCACCGAGCTCCCGAAGGTGCTGAACAACGGACCACCCAAACTCATCCAGCAGAACAAGTGGCCGGCGGAGCGCCCCTTCGTCGTGCTCTCGCCCCAGCACCCAGGCTCGGGCTGCCCCACCGCCACGGAGATCCACGGGTTCCTGGCCTTCGCGCAGCAGCAGTATCGGCTCGACCCGGCCCGGCTCTACCTGACTGGCCTCTCCTGCGGCGCCATCGGCTCGTGGAACTACCTGGGCACGTACACCAACGAGGCCATCGCCGCCGCGGTGCTCATCGCGGGCGACGGGCGCTCCGCGTGGAACAAGCAGAAGTGCGACCTGGGCAAGCTCGCGATCTGGGGGCTGCACGGCGACGCCGACAAGACCGTGCTCCCGGTGGGCACCACCGAGCCGATGAACAACCTCCTCGCCTGCCCCTCGCCGCCTCGGCTGGAGGCGGTCCTGACCATCTACCCCGGGGTGGGGCACGACTCGTGGACGCGGACGTACGACCTGAGCGCGGGCCACGACGTCTACTCGTGGCTGCTGCACTTCAGGAAGTAGCAGCCGCGGCGGGTCGGGCGCTTCCGAGGAGGAACGCGCCGTCTCGCGTCCGGACCCAGTGCGTGAAGACGAAGCGGGCGTCGACGACCTCGGGGGAAGCAAGCGCCTGGATGGCCTTGCCGTCCCAGACCCGGCGCACGTGGTCCATCCCAATCACCTCGGCTCGCGCGGGAATGAAGCCACCGCCGCCGTCGTGCTCGACCCAGGCGATCGCCGCGTCGAAGTCGGTGAGGCGGGGGCGGTTCATGTCGGAGTAGGAGCGCGGGCCTGGTTGGAGGGCCTGTCGGCCGCTCAGCGGTAGGAGGCGTGGAAGGCGGCCAGCCGCTCGATCACCGCGCGCATCTTCTGGGTGGGCGGGAGGATGGTGGTGCGGAAGTGCGCGGTCCCGGGGAGCTGCCCGAAGCCGGTGCCGGGGACCACGCAGATGCCGGTCTGCTCCAGCAGCGCCATGCAGTAGTCCTCGTCGGTGCGGCCAGGGGGCAGGGTCACGCACGGGAAGGCGTACATCGAGCCGGCGACCACGTTGCAGCGGATGCCGGGGATGTGGTTCAGCCCCTCGACGAGGATGGCCGCGCGCTCGCGCAGCTCGCCGAGGATGGCGTCGCGCTCGGCGACGTACAGGGCGTGGCTCGGCTCTCCCGCGCGCGGGGGCCGCACCATGCACCAGGTGGCGACCTGGCCGTTCACGTTGGAGCACAGGCACACGCTCTGCAGCTTGGTGACCTGGGCGAACACGTCGGCGGGGATGTTGCGCAGCTCCATGTACCCGCCGCGCTGGCCGCACTCGCCGAGGAAGCCCTTGGAGCAGGAGTGGAAGCTGAAGAGACTGACCGAGGTCTCGCGCCTCTCGGCCATGACCCGGGCGAAGCTCACGAAGGAGTCGCCCTTCCGGTAGACGTTCTCCTGGTAGACCTCGTCGGCGAGCAGCGTGAGCCCGTGCTCGCGAGCGAAGTCGACGATCATCTCGATGTTCGCCCGGTCGAGCACCGCGCCGGTGGGGTTGCCGGGGTTGATGACGCACAGGCCCTTCACCTTCACGCCCTCGCGGGTGGCCTTGGCGTGGGCCTCCTCGAGCATCGCGCGGCTGAGCTTCCAGTCGTTGGCCTCGTCGAGGAAGTAGCCGACCTGCTTGCCGTCGTAGAGCCGCAGCGTCGCGCTGTAGAGCGGGTACTGCGGGATGGGGATCATCACGCCGTCGCCAGGCTCGGCGAGCAGCAGGCGCAGGGCCGTCTGCACGCCCTTGCTCGCGCCGTCGGTGAGGAAGATCGACTCGGGGTCCGACTCGATGCCGTCGCGCGCGTGGATGAACGCGGCCACCGCCTCGCGGATGAAGCGGATGCCCTTGCTGTCCGAGTACGCGCCCACGCCGTGGCGGGAGCCCTGGAGGATGCTGCGCGCGGCGGCGAGCACGTCGGCGGGGAAGAGCTGCGGCGCCTGCTCGAGCAGCGCCGGGTACTGACAGAGCGCCAGCACCTGCCGCAGGTAGGTGAGCGGCTTCTGCTCCAGCGCCTGGGGGTTGCCGATGTTGCAGTAGATGACCTCGCGCCCGCCACGCTCCAGTTCCTGCGCCCGCGCGACGATGGGGCCCCGCACGGCGTACTGGGTTTCGAGGACGGCACGGCCGAGGTCCTGGAGCTTCAGCGTCATGGAGGTTCTCTCGCGGTTGGGGGGCGCGGGTCCGCAGCGCCGGGGGGAGTTTGCAGGATGGTCCGGCCCGGTTCAAGCAGGCGTCGGCGGTGGTTCTCGCCGGGCTATCGGGCGGCGAGGCGCGGCGCCAGGTCCTTCGCCAGCAGGTAGTGGTAGCTCTCGAGCCGGCCGTCGAGCACGAGCCCGAAGACGCCGTACGGGCTGGGCGAGGCCTGGGCCAGCTCCTCGCGGTTGGCCCACTCGACGACGCGGCTGGGACAGCCAGCGTCCTTCGCGGCCCCCAGCGCAGCAGCGGTGGCGTCCACGACGTACGGGCACTGGTCCGAGCGCAGGACCGTGAGTCCCTCGCCGAAGGCACGCGCCTTCTTCTCCCAGTTGCCCGTGAAGGAGGGAGAGGGGTGCTTGCCCAGCTTCTTCACCATCAGCGAGAAGCAGTCGGCGAGGCCCGGGCGGTCCGGCCCTGGCAGCTCCGGCGCGGTGTCCACGCGCTCGAAGCCGTGGCGCTCCAGCACCCGCCTCCCGGCGAGCCACACGCGCTCGCTGGTGACCATGGCCAGGCCCTTGAGCTTCTGCTTCCTCGCGTCGGCGAGGTAGGCCTCCAGGAGCGTCGCGGAGTGGCCCTGGCTCTTGGACTTCCCCACGACCCAGAGGCAGTGGATGAAGAGGTACCCCTCGGCGCTCACCGCCCGCCACGCGTACTCGCCAGGCAGGTACTCGATGAAGCCGCGCTCCGGGGTGGGCAGGAGCTTGAGCCTGAGTCCCTCGGCGAAGCGCGCCTCGAGCCAGCGCAGCTTGCGCTGGTAGCCCTCGCTCTTCTTCTTGCTCATGTAGCAGAAGAACCCGCGCCGGCCGACGTCGCCCGCGGTCACGTCCACGAGCTCCAGGGGCTGCTGCTTCGCGCTCACGGCCCCGGTCTCCGCTCGACGGCGTAGCGCAGCTCGACGAAGGGGGGTGGGGTGGCGACCGCGGAGAGCAGGCGCAGCGGCGGATCGATCCGCTTGGGGAACAGCGGTGCCCCCGCGCCCAGGGTCACCGGCGCGAGCGTGATCACCAGCTCGTCCAGCAGCCCAGCCTCGTAGAACTGCGCCGCGAGCCCGCCGCCGCCCACGACCCACAGGTTGCGGCCCGCCGCCGCCTCGGCCATCGCCGCGTGGACCGGCCGGACGTCGCCCTGCACCAGGCGCACGTCGGCGCCGGTGACGATTGGCAGCGAGCGGTGGGTGAAGACCCAGGACGGCATGGAGTACGGCCAGGGGTTCTCCCCGAGATTCCGCCGGAGCCACTCGTAGGTCGAGGCGCCCATCGCCAGCGCGCCCACGCCCTGGATGAACGACTCGTAGCTTTTGCCCGCGGCGGGGCCGAACTGGAACAGCCACTCCAGCGAGTGCTGGGGGTCGGCGATGAAGCCGTCGAGGCTCGAGGCGGTGTAGTAGAGGGTCTTCACGCAGGCTTCTCCGTCGCAGGGCTGGCCGACAGGGCAGCACGGGGCCATCGGGATGGCAAGGGACGCGCTCGCGCAGGTCGACGACTTCCTCGCCGCGCTCCCGGCGCAGACCCGCACCGTTTCGTTGCGGCGCTTCCGCCGGGGGACGGTCGGCTCGGGGGCCAAGGAGTTTGCCTACGACCTGGTGTTCTCCACCGAGGAGAGCCAGACGGACTTCCGGCCGTACGGGCTGGAGCTGCGCGCCGCCGACGCGCGCGGGACGTTGCTCGCGACCCTCGAGCTGCACCCTCTCCCCGCGCCCTCCGACGACGAGGTCCTGCGCCGCTGCGTGCTCGCCCGCCGCCAAGCGGGCGCCGATTGGTCGCTCGAGACGTGGGTGCGCGGCGAGAAGGGGGAGGAGCGGCTCGAGCGCCTCCACGACCCCAGGCCGGGGACCACTCCGCCCGCCTCGCTCCGGACCCTGGAGCGGCCCCAGGGCTTCTCGCTGGAGATCGACCACGTCCCGGCGCCTCCGGGCTGGGTCCGGCTGATCGTGCTCGCCTTCACCGTCCTCCTGTTCACGCCGCTCGTGCTGCTGAGCGTGTTCCGGGCGGGACGCGAGGTCTGGCGCGATCTGATCCTTCCCGCGCTCTGGCCCCGGCGCGAGCGCTGGACCCTCGACGTGGGCGCCGAGGCCATCCGCTGGCGCTGGCAGCCAGGGCGCGGCGAGGTCGAGGAAGGGCAGGTGGGGAGCGGCGAGGTGCTCGCGGTGAGCCTTGCGCCCGGGCGCTGGGAGCCGCCGTGCGCGCCGGACGCGACGCTGCTGCGCCTGGTGACGGCCGAGCGGGTCGTGACGCTCCCTGGAGCCCCGGTGACTGGCGCGACGCGCCACGCCGGGCAGAGACTCTTGGGCTGGTTCACGGACGCAGCACGCGGTTGATGGGAGGTCGCACATGGCCGACGGCTTCGACGATCGCCTCCAGAAGTTCCTCGGGGAGCTGCGCCGCGAGACGGACGCGGCCCCCAAGCGCGGCCTGGCGCGGTTCGCCAGCACCGTGCGCGGCGGCGCGGGGCTCGCCTTGAGCATGTGGAGCGGGAGCCGCAAGAAGGACGGGCTCTCCGACGGCGACCTGCGCTCGCTGGAGCAGCTCGTGGGACGTCTGGGCGACCTCAAGGGGCTGCCCATGAAGGCCGGGCAGATCCTCAGCTTCCTGGAGACCGATGCCCCGGAGGAGATGCGGCGGATCCTCGCGCTCCTGCAGACCCAGTCCCCGGCGACGCCCTTCGCGCAGGTCGAGGCGATCCTCCTCGAGGACCTGGGGCCGCACGCCGGGCCGCTGCTGCAGACGCTGGAGCGCACCCCCGTCTCCACGGCCTCCATCGGCCAGGTGCATCGCGCACGGCTCCCCGACGGCACCGAGGTCGCCGTGAAGGTCCGCCACCCGCACATCGAGGAGGCGATCAGGTCGGACTTCAAGGGCGCTTCGGCGGGCACTGCCTTCGCCCGGATGATCGTCCCCGGCGCCGGGGCGATGGCCCGCGAGTTCGTGCAGGAGGCCGAAGCAAGGTTGTTGGAAGAGTGCGACTACCGCCTCGAGGCCGAGCGGCAGCGGCTCTTCGGGCGGCTCTACCAGGACCACGCCGATCTGCTGATCCCCCGGGTCTTCGACGAGTGGTGCGGCCCGCGGGTGCTGACGTCGGCGTGGGAGCCTGGCCGGCCGTTCGAGGCGTTCGCGGCCAGCGCCTCGCAGCCCGAGCGCGACCGTGTGGGCCGGGCGCTCTTCGAGATCTACGTGGGGACGCTCTATCGCCACGGGCTGTTCCACGCCGACCCGCACCCGGGCAACTACGCCGTGCGCGAGGACGGGCGAGTCGTGGTCTTCGACTACGGGTGCGTGCGCCGCTACGAGCCCGACGCGGTGCAGGCCTTCGTGCGGCTCGCGCGCGCGGTCTGCAGCGACGACGACGAGGGCGTGCGCCAGGGGCTGGCCGGGCTCGGCGCGGAAGCCCCGAAGGACGCCAAGGCGTTCGCCCACGTCCGCGGCCTGCTGCAGGACTTCTTCGCCCCCATGCGCCGGCAGGGCGCGCACCGCATCGACGGGCACATCGCCATCGACGCCCGCAAGATGACCGCGGACAAGCTGGCCATCGCGCGCATGCGGCTGCCCGGCAAGCTCCTCTTCCTCTTCCGCATCCGCTTCGGGCTCTACTCGGTGCTCGCGCGGCTGGGCGCGGTGTGCGACTGGGGTGCGCTGGAGCGCGGCTGGGCCGAGGGGCGCTGAGTCACCCGCCCCGACACTTCGGGCACAGGAGCAGCGGCCGGCCGCGCACCCCGCCCAACCGCTCGGCCCGCGCCTCACCGCAGCGCTCGCAGCGGCCCTCCATCGCGGCGTCCAGGAGCACGAGGCGTCGCTGGTCTTCTGCCGCGCGGGCCTGTGCCTGCTCCAGCTCCAGGTGGCGCTGGAACCGCGCGGGGCCGAGCCGCTCGTTGATGCGGTCGAAGGCTTTCCGGATGGCCTCGGGCCCCGAGGGCAGCGCGAAGCGCTCGGCGGGTTCGCAGAAGGAAGACGGGGCGCAGAGCCCGCGGACCGCGTCCACGTGCATCGAGAAGCGGCCGTCTTCCACCTCGTAAAGCCAGGGCGGGACCCCGCGCAGCGCGAGCTCGGCGTCGTACTTCGCGGCGAGCGTGGCGTCGAGGGCCACGCGCTTCGCTCCCGCCAGCTCGCAGGTCTCGAGCCAGTGCGAGTCGTCGAGGGGCGTGAGCGACGCCGCGCGTCCCGTGGACTTGAAGCCCAGCAGGACGAGCTGGGCGGAGTGCCTGGCCGTCCACTCGGCGATCTCCGCCAGCGGCTCGAAGGCCGACAGCTCCGTGCCCATCACCACGTGCAGGGTCTGTGGCCAGCTGCGGTGCGGGTGGTCCCCGAAGGCCTCGAGCTCGTCGAGGTGCTGCAGCGAGTAGGCCCAGTGCAGTTGCTGTCGGTCGACTTTCGACAGGTCGAGCCCCTGGTGCCAGTCGAGCCGCCGGGTGGTGAAGGCCACGCGCATCGAGCGGCGCTGCGCCTCGGCGAGCAGGCGCGCGAACTCGGGATGCAGGGTCGGCTCGCCGCCTCCGAGCACGACCTCCAGGACCTGGGCCTCCTGCAGCGCATCGAGGATCGCGAGCGTGTCCTCGAGCTTCGCGTGGGCGCCGTCGGGGCGCGAGTCCTGGTAGCAGAAGGCACAGCCAGCCTCGCAGCGGTCGGTGATCTTCAGGTCCACCAGCTCCGGCCACGTGGAGCGGAACGGCTGCACCTGCGGGTGGTCGGTCTCCGAGAAGGAGAGCCGCACCTTGCCACCCCAGCCGCCCACCACGGTCCAGAACCCGAGCGGGTCCCGTCGAACCTTGCAGTAGCCGAACTCGTTGGGGTCGATGGCCTGGGGGCCGGAGAGGCGGTGGTGCTCGCCGTAGTCGGGCCCGCCGAGCGCGACCACCCCGTCGCCAAGCGCCCAGCGCGCGACGTCCTGCAGCAGCGCCGCGGGTCCGCTCCAGCCGTAGCTCCCGAGGCTGCCCTGCGCCTTCGAGAGTCCCAGCGCGGCGGCGACCTGCTCGTCCCAGGCCTCGGCCGAGTCGAGCTGCAGGCTCAGGTAGGGCAGCTTCGCTTCCCGTGACGCGAGCGCGAAGTCCCACTCGTACTCGCCCGCGACCGCAGGCAGCGCGTCCGGCGTCCCGGGCAGGAAGATGAGGCTGTGCGACGAGGAGCAGTTGGTGGCGGCGCCGACGCGCAGGAAGTGGAGGAAGGCCGAAGGCATGGCCCGGGAGTGTAGCGGCTTCACCGGGACCGTCGTCCCCTGCCCGGCTCAGTACTCGATGCGGTACTTGCGCTTGCGGGTCTCGAACCAGGAGACCACGTTCCCGACGTGCGACTGGTTGTAGTAGTCGTGGTTGCCCGGCGCCCAGAAGTACCGTCCCTGGCGCGGTAGCGTGACCGGCAGCTTGTGCTTCACGGTGTGGTCGCCCGCGTCGAGGTAGGAGACCGCGAGGCCCGCCCGGTCCATCCGCGTGGCGTCGCGGCGGATGGCCTCGAAGTAGGGCTCGAGGGTCTTCTCCTTGTGCACGTCCGAGAAGCCGTAGAGCACGCCCATGGGCTTGCCCAGCTTGTGCTTCGCGGGGTCGACCCGCTTGCCCTCGCGCGAGAGCACCACGCTGTCGAGCCGTTTCATCCTGCCGCCGGCCAGCACCTCGAACTGCTCGATGCGCCGGCCGTGGGGGTAGGTGGTGATGCGGGTGACCACGTCGTCCGCCTGCCCGCCGAGGATGAGGTTGCTGACCTCGCGGCCGCCCTTCTTGCCGTTGAGGTCGATCATCTTGCGGTGGTGGACGTGGCCGTGGACCCAGAGCGAGTCCGGGTAGTCCTTTCGCAGCTCGTTCATCCAGCGGATCTGCTGGGCGCGCTCCTGCTTGTCGGGGAGCTTGCACTTGGGCTTCACCGTCGGGGGCACGTGGCAGAGGAACACGGTGGTGAGCCCGTGCTCCTTGCCGTACCGGGCCATGTCGCGCGCGAAGCGGCGCTCGCCCCGGGAGAGGCCCTCGTAGCCCTTGGAGTGGTAGGCGGCGTTGTCCAGGCCGACGACGAGCACGCCGGCCTTGCGGTCGACCGACGCGTAGGTGGTGCGCACCTTGTTCACGTGGGCCTCGTCCTCGATGGGCGGGTAGACCACGCCGTTCGCGTCGAGGCGCGAGTAGAGCTTCTTGCGGACCTCGGGCGGGTAGGTCTCGGGCCTTCCCGGGCGGTTGCGCGAGAGGTCCCAGTGCTGCTTGTCGTAGACCGCGTGGGGGTCGAACGCGTCCTGGCGCCGGTTGTCCTTGGCCGCGGGCTTCGGCTTGCTCTCGGCCCGGGCCTTGGGCTGCACCGCCTGCAGGTGGGTCCCGGTCCTGTGGACGGTGGTCATCGCGCTCCCCTCCGTGTCGGCGATCCTGTCGCCTGGGTCTCTGGAATGGGAAGGCCCGGCCCTCGGCGGTGTCGCGCCACCGATCGAGCCACTCCTTGGAGCCCCTCCCGACGTGTGCATCCTCCCGGATTTCCACGACATCCCGCTCGGGCGCCGCCCGCCCGCAACTGCGCCGCGTGCCCGGTGTTTCGTCCTCCCGAGGCCGACAGCAACCGAACGGAGAGGACCATGACGAACCGACTGATGGCGGTGGTGATGAGCGCGGCGATGGTGGCGAGCTTCTCGGCGTGCAACCAGGCGACGAGCGAGGAGGACGCGCTGGCCGAGGGCGCGAGCGCGCTGATGGCTGACGAGGAGACCGGGGACGTCGCGGGTGACGGGGTGGTCGAGGCCGACGCGGAGGCCACGGTGGACGAGGAGGTCGCGGCCGACGAGACCGCACCCGAGTTCCAGTTCTGCGACTTCCAGGCCCGCAAGCAGGCCGTGCTCGAGAAGTACGACGCCAACGGTGACGGGAAGCTGAGCCGGGCCGAGGCGCAGGCGCTGCGCGCCGACCTGGGCCAGGGCCGCCACCCGCGGCTCGCCGCCGCCGCCGCCCGCATCCGCCACCACGCCTACCTGCGCATCCGCTGGGCGTTCGACGA
>CAZAIE010000192.1:0-1887 GCA_964485035.1 uncultured Myxococcaceae bacterium
CCGCCGCCGGTGCGGACCACCGCGTCGCTGTAGCCGGAGGGCATCGCCGCAGGCGTCAGCCCCTCAGAGCAGGACGCGCTCCCATACCCGACGAGGTCCACCGCTCCCGTCGGGCAGGAGCCCACCAGCGCCGTCGTCGACGCGACTATCGCGAGCTTGGCTCCGTTGGTGCCGGAGAGGTTCATCGCTGCCACGGTCGTGTCCGCCAAGATCGGGAGGTCCGCGCCCTCGGTGCCGGTGTAGCCCTTCACCAGGTAGTAGCCGCCCGGGGGAACGGAGCCCGACAGCAGGTTGACGTACCAGGTCGTGCCGCTTGCCGAGGCGTTCTGCAGCGACCAGCCAGTGAGGTTGATGGTCGAGGTCCCGTTGTTGTGCAGCTCCACGTAGTCGCTCTTGTAGAGCGGGCCCATGCTCCCGCCGAATGGGTAGATCTGGCTGATGACCAGCCCCTTCGGCGCCTGCACTGCTCCCTGGAACGTTGCGGTGTTCGAGACCAGGCCCGCTCCCGAGAAGTCGCGCAGGCTGCTCGCGACCGACACCGTGTAGGTCGTGGGCATCTGCTGGGTGGTCGCCAGGCTGATGGTCCGGTTGTCGGTGCGGATGATCGCCGAGCTGATCATGAGCCCACCCGAGATGCTGAACTGGCTGCCGGTGGCGTAGAAGCTCGTGGGGTCGAGCTCCCGGTTGAAGACGACGTCCACCGACGAGCTGCCCGTGGAGGTCGCCGACTTGATGGCGAAGAACGGGCAGGTGACCGACCCGGGGAGCAGGTCATCGTAGTGGTACGCCGAGACCTGGGTGGTGGTGTTGTAGCGCCACATTACGGCGGACTGCAGGGTGAAGCTGCAGCCCACATCCAGCTTCCACGAGGTGCGCAGAGTGGTGGGAAGCCGCAGCACTACGCCCGTGCCCGAGAACCCTGCGGTCGAGAACGTCGCGGCCAGGTGGTCCATACCCGAGTAGTTGAACGGCCCGGTGATCGTGCCGGTCAGGCGCACGTACTCCGCTTGATAGCTCGCGATGTTGCTCACCAGGTCCGGCTGGTTGCTCACGTCCTGCAAGAGCGGGGCGATCGGGTTGTTCGCGGACAGTTGGGCGTATCCGGTGATCGTGGAGGCGACGCGGAGCGTGCTCTGGTCGGCGGTCTGGGTCACGGTGAAGCTGACGCGGTCGCCGGGGTTGGGGGTGATCCCTGTCTGCTTGAGTACGAAGAGTGCTGGGCCGGTCTGCTCGCCCTGGACGAAGAACCCCGCATTGTCCCCACCAGTCGCGGGCTTCACGTAGGTGACCAGCGCGTTGAGCACGGGGAGCGACATGGCGCCGACGGGCGCGGCGTACACCGCGGCGATCTGCGAGGAGGTCGTGCCGGTGACGCACTGGCCTCCAGGAATGGTCGTGTTGCAGGTGGAGCCGACGGCGCAGCCCTGGGTGGCAGTGCAGACGACGCACTGGCCGAGGGTGGTGTTGCAGACCGGGGTCGCGCCCGAGCACTGGGCGTTCGAGGTGCAGCCGCCGGTCGGGACGCACTGGCCGGTCGGCGTCGCCGTGTCGCAGGTGTAGCCGGCAGCGCAGCCACGGGTGGAGGTGCAGACGACGCACTGGCCGGTGGGGGTGTTGCAGAAGGGCAACGCTCCAGAGCACTGGGTGTCGGAGGTGCACCCGACGACGCAGTGGCCGAGCGCGGTGGTGGTGTCGCAGCGGTAGCCGGTGGAGCAGCCCTGGGTGGCGGTGCAGACGACGCACTGGCCAGTCGAGATGTTGCAGATAGGCGTCGCGCCTGAGCACTGGGCGTTGGAGGTGCAGTTGGTCGCGATCGGGACGCACTGGCCGGTCGCCGTGGAGGTGTTGCAGGTGTAGCCCGCGGAGCAGCCCTGGGTGGAGGTGCAG
>CAZAIE010000192.1:1987-9375 GCA_964485035.1 uncultured Myxococcaceae bacterium
TGGTCGTGACGGGGACGCACTGGCCGGACGCCGTGGAGGTGTTGCAGGTGTAGCCCGCGGAGCAGCCCTGGGTGGAGGTGCAGACGACGCACTGGCCGGTCGAGATGTTGCAGATCGGCGTCGCGCCTGAGCACTGGGTGTTGGAGGTGCAGGTGGTCGTGACGGGGACGCACTGGCCGGACGCCGTGGAGGTGTTGCAGGTGTAGCCGCTGGCGCAACCCTGGGTGTCGGTGCAGACGACGCACTGGCCGGTGGAGGTGTTGCAGACGGGCGTGCCGCCGGAGCACTGCGCGTTCGAGGTGCAGCCGGTGTTGGGGACGCACTGGCCGGTCGCGGTGGAGGCGTTGCAGGTGTAGCCGGCCGAGCAGCCCTGAGTGTTCGTGCAGACGACGCACTGGCCGGTGGCGGTGTTGCAGATGGGCGTGCCGCCGGAGCACTGCGCGTTCGAGGTGCAGCTCGTCGTCACGGGGACGCACGTGCCGCCCGCGACGCTGGTGTTGCAGGAGTAGCCCGTGCCGCAGCCCTCGGTCGCGGTGCAGACGACGCACTTGCTGGTGGCGGTGTTGCACACCGGCGTCGGGTTCGAGCACTGCACGCTGGCCGTGCACCCGCCAATGGGCACGCAGCTCCCGCTGGCCACGGCCAGGTCGCACTGCTTGCCCACCGGGCAGCCCTGCGTCGCCGTGCAGAGCTTGCACTTGCGCGTCGAGGTGTCGCAGATGGGCGCCGTGCCCGAGCACTGCGAATTCGACGAGCACCCAGTCGGTAGGCACGCACCCTCAGGCTCGGCCAGGTCGCAAATTTCGTAGGGGCCGCAGCCCTCCGTCTCGGTGCAGACGGTGCAGGTCTTGGTGGTCGGCTCGCAGTAGGGCGTGGTCCGCGGGCAGTCGGACGCAGTGACGCAGCCCACGCAGCGGCCCTTCGAGGTCGAGGTGTCGCAGAGCTTCCCCTTCGCGCAGCCCTCGGTCGCCGTGCACGTCTTGCAGGTCAGCGAGTCCGCGTCGCAGACCGGCGTCGAGCCCGAGCAGGCTGGCGTACAGGTCTTGGGCTCGCAAGCGTCTCCGACGCACGGGTCGCCGTTGGAGGGACAGCCGGTCAGCGTCAGCAGCAGCGCGGTCAGGGCGAGGGGCTTGAAGGGAGTCATGTGCATGGGTTCCGTTCCCGGGGCCGATCTGGAAGGGCGGGAAGATAGCGCGCCGGACCCATATAAGGATGCGGGGCCGTGGAACGTCCGCCAGGCGCCTGGATCTCCTGGGGAATCTGGGCTTGGATAAGCAACCGTATTCACGGGTGTTCCACGGAGCGGTCCGATGGCGCGTGTGGAAGTGTGGGAGGGGCACCGGGACGCAGTGACCAGCCTCGTCGTCTCGACGGATGGCCTCGAGGTGTGGTCGGGGAGCGCGGACGGCCGGGTGCGCTGTTGGGAGCTCGCGACCGGCCAGTGCCGCCGGGTGTCGAAGCGCCAGCCCTCGGGCGTCGAGCGGCTGCTCGTGGACGAGGAAGCGGGACAGGTGGTCGCGGGGTGTGCGGACGGGGCGCTGCGGCTGTTCGACCTGAAGACCGCCGAGCTCGTCTGCACGCTCGAGGGCCATGGCCAGGCCGTCTCCGCGCTGGCGTCGCTGCCGAACGGTCGCGTGCTCTCCGCGAGCCGGGACGCCACGCTGCGCCTCTGGTCGCTCTCCTCGGGGACCGTGCTGCAGACCCTGGGCACGCCCATCCGCCCCGACTCCGACTCGGACTGGTTCGAGGCCATCTACTGGGCGCGGGTCTCGCCGGATGGCCGTCGGGTGGTCACCAACGGAGTCGATACGGCCTACCTGCGCCTTTGGGACCTCCAGGGCGCGGAGGATCGCGGCATCCCCGGAGGCTGGGCCCAGCGGCTGCACCGCGTGGGCTTCACCGCGGACGGCGCGAGCCTGGTCCTCGACGACGCGGTGGGGGTCGCGCTCCTGGACGTCGAGACGCGGCTGCCGCGCACGCGGCTCACGGGATGGCGCCAGGCGCTGCCGCGTCCGCAGGGCGGGTTCGTGGCCCTGGCGCTCGACGGTTCCGTGCGCCTGCTCGATGGCGCGGGTGAGGTCCTGCCCGGACCGTCGATCGATCGCGCGGCGGCAGAGCTGCTTGCGCTCGAGGGGGACTGGCTGCTCGCGCTGGGACCAACGGGAACGCTTCGCCGCATCTGGCTCCCCACGGGCGAGGTCGAGGAGCTCGGGCCCGAGCCCGAGGCGGCGGTGTGGGAACTCTCGGGCGGCAGGCTGATCGTCGGGCGGCGGACGGGCGAGGTCGTGGTGTGGAGCCCGTCCGAGGAGAGAGCGTGAGCTTGTCCCTTCCCCTCTCGTTGGTGCTGTTCCTCTGGGTCGGGTCGACTCCCGACGCAGGCGCGACCGTCGACCCGCTGTGGCAACGGGCGCTCGCAGTGGGGGCCGCGCACGACGGGCTGCTCCCGGCCCGTCTGGTCGAGACCGAGCGGCTCAGGGACCTCGACGGCGAGACGCTCGCGACCACGGTGAGCACGTACGACGTGGTCCGCGAGTCGCCGACGCGGGCCGTGCGCCGGCTGGTCAGCGCCACCCGCGACGGGAAGGAGTTCACCGAGAAGCGGCGCAAGGAGCTCGCCGAGCCGGGCGTGGACCCCGAGCTCTTCAAGCGCAGGGCGAACATCTTCCTCGCGGAGAACGCGGACCGGGTCGAGGTGCGGCGCACCGTGCGCCGGGAGGTGGTGGGCGGCGTCCCCTGCACCGTCTTCCGCTTCAAGCTCCAGGGCGAGCACGGGCTGGTCGTCGGCGATGCCTGGCTCGACGACGCCACGGGGACGCCGCGGCTGGTGGAGGCGACGCCGCAGGCCTTCCCGACGCTGGAGAAGGTGCGCATCCAGGCGATGACCCAGCGCTACCGCTACGGCGTGGACGCGGTCACGGGGCGCTGGCGGATCGAGGCGCTCGAGGTCCGCACCGAGGTGGAGCTGAAGAAGCTCCTCGATGCCCAGGTGGTGCTGGAGTCGAGCATCCGCTTCGAGGACGTGGCGAGGTAGCGGGGTCATGTCGCGGAGAGCTGGACGCCCGGGGAGGTGGGAGGTACGACGCGCGCATGAACCTCGACTCCGTGTTGACCGCCGAGCAGCAGACCGGCGCGCAGTTCCCGACCAGCGACGGCAGGAAGATCTGGGTGGTCTGGCGCTTCGAGAAGAAGGGGCAGGCCATGGTCGGACTCACCGACCTGCGCCAGCTCGACGGCGAGTGGGCGGACCTCGGGGGACACGCCTGGCCGGCCGAGGCTGCAGCCGGCGCGGCCGCAGCGATCGGGGAGCTGGTCGCGAAAAGGCCGGCTCCGCCGCTCGCCGGGATCGATGCCGACCTGCAGGCGCGCGAGGCCGAGTCGTCGCCGGCCTCGACGTGGGCCGTGCCCATCAGCAAGACCGGAAAGCTGCTCGTCTTCGCGGTGGTCTACGACGGGACCCCGAGCGTGATGGTGCGCCGCTACGTGTCCAAGAAGTCGGCGTGGAACTACGACAGCTACGCGCTCATCGACCTCGAGAGCGCGAAGCGGATCGCCAGGTACCTCATAGGGATGGCCACCGCGTGACTCTCCGATGCTCGAGGTCGAGGGAAGCATGGGCGGGCAGGATACCCGGCCCAGCGGTCTTGTTGATGGTCCCGGCCCACGTCGAGGTCGGCCACCGTGGCTCTTGCTACTTCTTCACGTAGAAGACGCCCCGCAGCTCCTCGGTCAGGCTGGTCGGCGCCAGCTTGCGGATGGCGGTCGCGCGCCACTGGTAGAACTGCCCCGCGGTGAGCGCCGGGCCGCCGTACACAGTGGACACGGTGGCCTTGTCGAGGACGAGCTTCTTCCACACCTCGTTGCCCAGCGCGTCGAAGACGAAGAGCTCGTAGGCGTCGGCGTTGGAGTAGGAGGTCCAGGTGAAGGTGGGCGTCCCGGTCACTCCCTCCGGACCGTCCTTGCCCGGGCTCACCAGCGAGACCGCCGCGGTGACCTTGAAGTCGGGCGAGGCGCCGCCCGCGATGGCGCCGTTGCTCACCGTGAGGTGCTGGACCTGCGTGCCCGAGATGCCGGGGTCGGGGTCGCGCACGTTGCCGTCGTTCTCGAAGGCGGCCAGCACCACGTACCTGCCGTCGGGGATGCCGGAGATGCTCCAGTCGCCGGTGAGGTTCGCAGCGGTGCCGGGCTCGGGCGCGCGCAGGCCGGGGACGACCTCGCCGCGGCCGAGGGCCTGAAGGAAGGTGCTCTCCAGGGCCAGCACCACGCTGGTGCCCTGGGCCGCTCCCGCCACGAGCTGGACCTTGCCCGAGAGCGTCGCGGTCCCGACCGTGGACTTCTTCACCGCTACTGCGGCGACGTCGGTGGAGGCCACGGTCAGGTCCACTGCGGTGTAGTTCACGCCGCGCGAGTAGGCGGAGAGCTTCCAGGCGCCGCCGGGCACGTTGAAGAAGGTGAAGCTCCCGTCCGGCCCGGCGAGCGCGGTTCGCCCCTTGCCGCCAGACTCCAGCGCCACCAGCACGGACCTCTGGCCGGTCGAGACCTCGACCGTCCCGCTGACGCTGGGGAGGTTCTGTTCCGAGGACGGGACCGGAGACAGGCCGACGTCGGTCTGCGCGGTCTGCAGCACCCAGGGCGAGGTGTCGTCCTCCTTCTCGCGCCTGGCGCCCGCGGTGTCGATGGGCAGCGAGAGCCGCGCGCCCGAGGGGAAGGGCACGTAGTTCTTGGCCTGGCTGCGCAGCATCACCGTGCGCGCCGAGAACGCGCCCTTCTCGTCGGTGCGGGTGGAGGGGATGCGCAGCTCGTAGGTGCCGTCGGGGGTGGCCTGGACCGCGGCGCCGGCGGGCGCGCCGTTCTCATCGGAGGCGAGCACCGCGGCAGCCGCGATGCCGGTTCCGCTGCCCAGGTCGTAGACCTTGCCCTTCAGGAGGACCGGGGCGAAGCAGAGCGGCTTCTCCCTGCCCTGGACCGGCTCGCAGACCTGGTCGGAGGGACAGCTCGAGGGATCGTCGAGCGTGCACTCCCTGGAGCCGGAGCAGGCTCCGAGGACGAAGAGGGTGAGCACCAAGAGTCGCCGGTCCATGAGGTCTCCCCAGGCCGTGTCGGCCGGACTACCGGGCAATCGACCTTGAGGACGAACTCCTGGCGCGAGGTGTTACACGCGGCGGGTCCCTGCCGTGGATGGGCCGGCCGTTTTCTCCGTGTCTTCGGGCTGGTTCCAGTGCGGGTGCATTGGCTCCCGCCCGCGGTAGAGTCCCCCACCCATGACCCCGACCTTCCTGATGTTGGTGCTCGCCGCCGCAGCCCCCGTCCCCAACGAGGAGGTGAACGCGCTCAACCTCCTCTCCGGCACCCGGGAGGTCGACGCCGACGGTCAGCGGTTCACCGACGGCGACCCGGAGGCGCTGCTCGACGGCAGCGAGTGGGCCTGGGAGCCGAGCCCGACCATGCGGCGCCAGGTCATCTTCCAGCTCGCGGAGCCCTACGACCTCACCAGCGGCGAGGCGCTCAACTCCCACAACGAGCCGGGCTGGCCGGGGCTGTCGGTGAAGCAGCTCCGCCTCGAGACCGCCGCGAAGCCGGGCGGCCCCTGGCAGCCGCTCGCCGAGGTCACGCTGGAGAAGAAGACCGCGCCGCAGAAGTTCAAGGCCGTGTCCAAGGCGGTGCGGTACGTGCGCGTCTCGCTGCTCACGAACTATGGCAACGCCGAGTGGTTCGGCATCGACGAGCTGTCGCTGTTCGGCCGGCGCAGCCAGCCCAAGCCGGCGGACTTCAACGGCGCGTGGGACACCGGCTACGGCGAGCTCAAGCTCACCCAGACCGGCCAGCGCATCTGGGGCTGCTACGGCGGCGACGGGAGCGGGAAGGCCGGCGCGTACACCGTCGAGGGCACGCTGGAGGGTGCGGTCTTCGCCGGCTCCTGGAAGGAGCTGAACTCCGAGGGTGGCTCCGACGACGGGCTGATGGTCTTCGCGCTCACCTCCGAGGGCGGCCTCTCCGGCGTCTGGGGCCGCGGCAGCGACCCGAAGGACCGGACACGGCGGTGGGACGGGACGCGCAAGCCGAAGGCCACCATCGTCTGCGAGCTGCCGGAGAAGTCGCTGGGCCGGGACCTCGCCGCCAACGGCCGCGTGGTGCTGCGCGGCATCCTCTTCGACACCGGCAAGGACGTCATCCGCCCGGAGTCGAAGCCGGTGCTCGAGGAGCTCGCCGCGGCGATGAAGGCGACCCCCGACAAGGCCTACGTCATCGAGGGGCACACCGACGACCGCGGGGGCAGGGACTACAACCAGGCGCTGTCCGAGAAGCGCGCCGCGAGCGTGAAGGCGTGGCTGCTGAAGGCGGGCGTCACCGCGGGCCTGAAGACGGTCGGGTTCGGGATGTCGAAGCCCGCGGCGCCCAACACCAGCGACGGCGGCCGGGCGGCGAACCGCAGGGTCGAGGTGGCCGCGCAGTAGGCCTCGCAGCAGGCCCAAGACGCGACCGGCCCGGGCTGCGAAGCCCTGGCCGGAGGCACACCGCGGCGGCGTCGCTCAGCCCTTCTTGGCGACCGCCTTCTCCACGAAGGCCTTCATCCGGGCGTCGTACGAGAAGCCAGTGGCCCCCGCCGTGGTGTCGCGGTGCTCGACGCCGGTGCACCGGTTGTCGATGACCACCGGCTGGCCGGTCTTCTTGTCGAGCGCGTAGAAGACCACGTTCACGTTCACCAGGTTCGCGTCCTTCGGGTAGTCGATGGCGAACGGCTTGTACGCCTCGCCCGGCTTCACGACCTTGGCGAGCTTGCCCTGGTACAGGCCCTTGGGCGGGCTGAAGACCTCGATGACCATGCCCAGGCCCTTCGAGAGGTCCAGGTCGGCGAGCTTCTTCTCGCGGGAGGCCTGGAAGTAGCCCTTCTTCGCGCTCGCGAGCAGGGCCTGGCGCTCGCTGTCCATCACCTGCACCGAGAGCCGCTTGCCCTGGTAGTTGCCCTGGCTGTCGGCGCACTTCACGTGGTTGCCGTCGCGGCCGATGTACACCGTCCCGTAGACGGGCTTCGCGGGCTTGGGGGTGGGGGCCTTCACGCTGGCGGTCGACCGGGTGGTCACGCGCATGGTCGCAATCCTCGATTGGGAGCAGGGGGGAGCGCAGCGGCCGGGCCGGGCGCGCGCGCCGGCAGCGCCCGCTCCTCGGGGCGCAGCCGGAAAGGTTGGCCGTGGGTGCTCGTCGCTCACGCATCCCGGCGGGGCGTCGCGTCACAGCCGATCGAAGGAGGGCCCGCCCCGGGCGTCGAGAGCGGGAGCAAAGTAGCTGCCGCCAAAGGATAGGTAAAATGGATGACGACGATGTTTGTCATCGAGGTCACCGATGGCCGATCCGCAGCTCGCCGACGTCCGCTACTTCCTCGAGGTCTCCCG
>CAZAIE010000193.1:0-9329 GCA_964485035.1 uncultured Myxococcaceae bacterium
CCGCTGACTTGGGCATCGCGCCGCCCAGCACGCCCTCCGCCTCGGCGAAGGCGTGGACCGCGGCGGGCGCGCGGAAGGCGAGGGCCCGGGCGCCGGCCTCGCCGTGCGCGGCGAGGAACCGCTGCACGTCCACCAGCGCGAAGCGTCGCCAGCCCTGGGTGCCCAGGAGCAGGTCGGTCGCCAGCGCGGCCTTGGGGTTCTTCTCGTCCAGGTACACGTGCGCGTCGGCGAGGTCCTTCACCTCCGGCTCGAGGAGCGCCATCACCGGGAGCCGGGGCGCCTGCTCGCGCTTCTCCACCATCTCCAGCACCGCGTCGTCGGTGACCGAGAGCCCCACCACCGCGGAGACCGGCTTCCCGTCACGGCGGGTGCGCACGGTGAGCCCCACCTCCCCACCGGGGACGTAGGCCTTCTTGTCGGGGACCAGCTCCACCGTGAGCGGCTTCTGCGGGCGGCGGAAGACCAGCCGCTCGGCCAGCGGCTCGCCCTGCTCGCTCCACACCGTGGCGGTGAGCACGCCGTCTGCGCCGCCGGCCTCGAGCGAGAGCGCCGCCTGCCCGCCGCCCTTCAGCGAGAGCCGCGCGGTCGCGAGCTCGCGCTCGCGGGAGGAGAGGGTCACCCGCACTGCCTGATCGCGCGCGGCGTAGAGCGCGAGCCGCACCACCCCGCCGGCGGCCAGGTCCTCCTCGGCGCGCAGCGAGAGCGCGGCGCGGGCCTCGGGGAGCGGCCAGGTGGTGCGGATGCCGGAGGGGGACTCCACCCGCAGCTCGTAGCGGGCGCCCTGCTCCGGGGTGAACGAGAAGCGGCCGCGGCCCTCGTGCTCGGACTTGAAGCTGGCGACGGGCTCGCCCTTCGGCAGCCGCACGATGACCCCGGAGACGTCGGCGGGCTTCTGCGCCGGGGTGCGCGCCTGGAAGTACACCCGGTTCGAGACGCCCGCCGCCAGGTCCCCGCCCTCGGGGTAGAGCGCGAGGTCCAGCGTCTGCAGCAGGATGGGCAGGGTCTTGGTGGCCGTCTCCACCACCCCGCCGTCCTCCACGGCGAACGCCAGCGAGCCCTCGCCGCGCTCGATGGCCTTGGGGAGCTCGAAGCTCACGGTGCAGCGGCCGACCGCATCGACCGCCGACTTCACCTCGGCGACCTGGGCCCCGTCCACGCGCGCCGTGGCCGTGACCCTGGCCCCTGCCGGCACGCCGCCCTCGGCGCGCTTCACGTCGAGCGTGGCGGTCACCTTGTCGCCGGGACCATAGCCGTCGCGCAGGAAGACGATCTGCGACTTGAGGCGCGGGGCGCGGTAGACACGCACGTCGAACTTGCGCTGCGCGGGCGCATGGCCCTCGAAGGGGTAGCTCACCTTGAGGGTGTACTCGCCGCCCGCGGTGCCCTCGGGGACGGGCCAGGAGAACGACCAGACGCCGTCCTGGACGCCGGTCGTCGTGCTCGCGACCGTCTCGCCCTTGGGGCCCTTCAGCTCCAGGCGGGCCCGGGACTGCACGTTGGCCGGCAGCGGGGTGTGGTCCGCCGCAGAGAGGACGACGCCCCTCGCCCAGACCGTCTCGCCCGTCTTGTAGATGGGCTTGTCGGTGCTGATCGACGTGAGGAAGCGGTCCTTCCCACCGAGCTGGTCGGCGGTCGGGAGCTTCTGGGCGAGGACGGCACCCCCGAGCAGCGCGCCCCCCGTCAGGCACGCAGCGGCCAAGGCCACGCGAAGCGTTCTCATGCAGGACTCCCCGGAGCGCGCGAGCGCGGCTCCCACGACGTCTGGTGAAGTGAAGCGCCACCCCAGCCCCCACAAGCGCAGCGAGGCTAGCAGACGGGCGGGTTCGGCGGTGGGAACGGGCCAGGGCCGGAAAGGATCTGCCCGGGAGCGGCTCGGGCCCCAGAAACACCAGGACCCGGCTCCCTCGCGGGCACCGGGTCCTGGGGGGTTGAAGCGATTCAGCGAATCAGCTGATGGGCTTCACGTTCGCGGCCTGGAGGCCCTTCGGGCCCTTCTTGACCTCGAACTCCACCTTCTGCCCCTCGGCCAGGGTCCGGAAGCCTTCGACCTGGATCGCGGTGTGGTGGCAGAACACGTCCTCCCCACCGTCCTCCTGGCTGATAAAGCCGAAGCCCTTCGCGTCGTTGAACCACTTCACAGTGCCAGTCGCCATTTGTTCGCTCACTTCTTTGGAGTTACGCGCCGCCCGATTCGGGTCGGGCGACCCTACCGACAGCCACCACGGCCGAGGGTGCAAGAAGCCTAGTCGTGGCTCGCGGAGCTTGTCCAGCGCACCCCAGTACGGGACGAGCGGCGCTCGGGAACGATGGTAGATTGCGCCGCGACGCCGCCTCCGAGGTCTCGATGATCGCCAAGTGCGCACGGTGCCAGTACGTCTTCTCCACCGACCGGTACGGGAAGCAGCACTGCCCCTCCTGCAACGCCGAGCTGATGCTCAACGCCCCGCCGGGCGCCGCTCCGGCCGCTGCGCAACCCGTCGCTCCGGCGGCCGCTCCCGGCACCGGACCCGTGCCTCCGGCCGGACCCGAGGCCACGGCCTGCTGCGTGGGCCACCCAGCGCGCCCCGCCTCGGCCACCTGCCCCCGGTGCGGTGCCTTCGCCTGCGCCGAGTGCCTGCAGCCGGGTCCCGACGGGCTGGGCCTCTGCCTCGCCTGCCGCGCCCGCGCCGCCTCCGAGCCCGACGAGCCCACCGCGTGGGAGGAGCGCGAGAAGCACGGCCTCTTCGCCGCCTTCTTCGGGACGCTCAAGCGGTCGTTCGTGGACCCGGTCCGCTTCTTCGAGCGGATGAGGGTGAAGGGCGCAGCGGGGGCCCTCTCCTTCTACTGGATCAACGCGGCCATCGGGGTCCTGGGCGGTCAGTTCTGGCAGGCGGTCCTCGCCTCGACCGGGCTCGGCAAGGCGCTGAACCAGACCCCGGAGCTACCCCCCGGCCACCCGCTGGAGGGGCTGATGCAGCTCCAGTCGGACCCGGTCACGAACATCGTCATGGGCGTGGTCTGGGCCGTCTTCGCCCCCGTCTCGCTCTACCTCACCGCGGGGATCTTCCACCTCGGCCTCCTGCTCTTCAAAGGCGCCCGGAACGGCTTCGACGCAACGCTGCGCTCGGTGGCCTATTCCTCGGGCCCCAACCTGCTGCAGCTGGTCCCCCTCTGCGGCGGGTTCATCGGCGGGCTGTGGGTGCTGGTCCTCACGGTCATCGGCCTGTGGAAGACGCAGCGCACCAGCCTCGGGGTGGCCATCGCCGCGGTGCTGGTGCCGATGTTCGTCCTCTTCTGCTGCACCTGCATGGGCCTCGTCGCGGTGGCCTTCGCGGGCGGGGCGGCCCTCGCCGGCGCGATGAAGTGACCGGCATGGCGGTGCGCTTCCAGCGTCCCGAGAAGCCGACCATCGGCTGGCTCGAGGTCTACGGAGGCATCGGGCTCCTGCTGCTCTTCGCGGCCCGGTTCGTCCCGCTCTCGCGGCTGCCGTTCTGGGGCTGCGCGCTGCGCAAGGGCACCGGCATCCCCTGCCTCTCGTGCGGGATGACGCGCTCCTTCGACTGGTTCATGCAGGGGCGCATCCTCGACTCGCTGCTGGTGAACCCGGTGGGCTTCCTGCTCGCGGTGCTCTCGGTGACCGGGGTGGTCTACCTCGTGCTGCGGCGCTTCCGGCTGCCGCGGCTGGTCTTCGACCTCACCCCGCGCCAGGGCACGTGGATGCGGTGGGGGACGCTGGGGCTGCTCGCGCTGAACTGGGCCTACCTCATCGCCCGGGAGCTGCTGACCCGGCCGCGCTGAGCGCGGAGACGATGAGCTGCGTCGCCGGGGACTTGTTCAGCGTGTAGAAGTGGATGGCCCTCACCCCGCGACTGAGCAGCTCCATGCACTGGACCGTCGCGTGCGCGACGCCCAGCGCCTGCACCGCCGAGGGGTTGCCCGCGGCGCGCTCGAGCGCGAGGCGCAGCCGCATGGGCACGGTGGCGCCGCACATGCGGGTGAAGCGCTCGAGCTGGTCGGCGTTGGTGACCGGCATGATGCCCGGGATGATGGGCACGTAGATGCCGGCGCGGCGGGCGCGCTCCACGAAGTCGAAGTAGAAGGCGTTGTCGAAGAAGAGCTGGCAGACCAAGAAGTCCACTCCGGCGTCCACCTTGGCCCGCAGGAAGGCGAGGTCGGACTCGCGGCTGGGCGACTCGAGGTGGCCCTCCGGGTAGCAGGCCGCCCCGATGCAGAACGGGTAGCCGCGCTCGCGGACGAAGGCGACCAGCTCGCCGGCGTGGGCGAAGCCGTCGGGCGCCGGCTGGAAGGGCTCGCCAGGAGGCGGATCGCCGCGCAGCGCCATCAGGTTCTGGATGCCCGCGTCGCGCAGCTGGTCGAGCACCTCGACGAGCTCCGCGCGCGAGTGGCCCACGCAGGTGAGGTGGGCCATCGTCTCCACCTCGTGCAGCTTCTTGAGGCGGGTGACCACGTCCAGGGTGCGGCTGCGGCTGCGCCCGCCGGCGCCGTAGGTCACGGAGACGAAGCCCGGCTGGAGCCGGGTGAGGTCGCCCACGGTCTGGAACAGGGCGTCGAGGGCGGGGTCGTCCTTCGGCGGGTAGAACTCGAAGGAGAAGCAAGGGCGCTGCTGGGCGAGGCGTTCGCTGATGCGCATGGCGGGGGCTGCATAACACAAGGGGGCGCAGGGCGCAGGTCCGACGCGACCGGAAATTGCCCCCCTCTCGGGACGCGTGCTATCGAGGTGCCTCTCTGGGAGGCCCCATGCGAACCACCACGATGGCCCTGCTGGCCCTGTCGGTCCTGGCGCTGACGGTCCTTGCGGGCTGCGACAAGCCCGCCTTCATCGAGCTGGACCCGAAGGAGCACACCTTCAAGCGGGTGGGCGAGGACATCTGGTGGAAGGCCAAGGCCCGCACCCGCCAGAACAAGTACATCCACACGCTCACCGTGCAGTGGAGCTCGGCGGACCCGAAGATCGTCAGCATCGACGCCAAGGGCCGGGCGAAGGCCGTGGGGACCGGGCGCACGACGATCACCGCGATCTACAAGGACCTGAAGGCGGAGGCGGTGGTCGACGTCCAGGGCGTGGGCAAGGTGACCGTGGAGCCGGTCGACGGGCTGACGCTGGACGCGCGCGGCGAGCCCAAGCCCATCACCATCAAGGTCTTCGACCTCGCCGGCCACGAGATCACCGACCGGCAGGCGGTGGCGCGGTGCAAGAGCGAGGACGTCTGCCGGACCTCGACCAGCGGCGTGCACGGCGTGGACTCGGGCGAGACGATGCTGGAGGTCACCTGCGAGGGGAAGTCGGCGAGCATCCCCATCAAGGTCCTGCCCACCGAGGAGGAGCGCATCGCCAAGGGCATCGACGTGGACAAGCCTGCGAAGCCCGCGAAGAAGAAGTGAGCCGGGGGCAGCCCGCCCTCGCTGGTCGGTTGACACACGGGGAACGGGCTGTTACCAAGCGCCCCCTGCCGCGCCGTTAGCTCAGTCGGTAGAGCACCGGCCTTTTAAGCCGAGGGCCGCCGGTTCGATCCCGGCACGGCGCAACAACTGAATACGTCCTCATCGTCCAGAGGCCCAGGACGCTGGCCTTTCAAGCCGGTAACACGGGTTCGAATCCCGTTGAGGACACTCGGAGTTTTCCGAGGCGGAACGGGCGGTTGCGAAAGCAGCCGCCCGTTCTCGTTTGCGGGAACCGGCTCCCGGGTAGAAGCCGGGTAGAACGCGGAGCCGACCGGGGCCTTCGCCATGGCCGCGGCGTCCACCCCGAACCGCATCCGCTCGGCCTCGGCGCGCAGGAACTCGGGGGCGAGGTGCCCGTACACCTCCAGCGTGGTCTTGAGGTCTGCGTGGCCGGCGAGCCGCTGGACCGCAACCGGGTTCGCCCCGGCCATGAGCATGTGCGAGACGTAGCTGTGCCGGAGCTGGTGGAATGTGAGCGGCTTCGGGATGGGGGTGATCCAGAGCCGCATGGAGCACTTCGGGCACTTCGCTGCTACGGCGTCGGTCCTCCGCTCGCGGAAGCCGCACCCCAGCCGCCGGCAGGTGTGGTCGTAGCCCAGGAGCAGCCGACCGCGGATCTTCGCGTACTTGAGCTCCCGCAGGATGATCTGCCGAACGCCCTTCAACTCCCGGAAGGCCGGAAACAGGTACTCCCCCGGCGTCGCGTCGAGGTGCGCCACCAGGAAGGGGCGCAGCTCGGAGTTGATGGGGACGGCCCGGAAGCGCTTGCCCTTGGTGGTGTCTGAGTCGCCGGTTCGCTCCGCGAGGATGAGGCCCAGGGACAGATCCACGTTGTCCCGCCGCAGGGCCAGGATCTCCCCCTCCCGCAGCCCGGCGTAGATCGCCACTGCGGCCATGGTGCGAAAGGGCTCGGTGGCGCCCGCCAGCAACCTGGGGATGTCCTCGGCAGGGGCGTAGACCGGCGCGCGCTTCGTCAGCTTCGGCGGCGGAACCAACATCGCGGGGTTGTCGCCGCGCCAGTAGCCCCAGCGGCGTGCGTCATTGAACAACTTGCGGACCAACCCCCGCAGGTGGAGCACCGTCTGCGGGGAGTGCGTCTTGAGCTTCTCGCCCAGCAGCTCCTCGAGCACCCGCGGCGTCACCTGATGCAACTGCAGCTTGCCCAGCCGGGGCCGCAGGTGCAGGCGGATGCGGTCCACGTTCCCCTGGTGGGCTCGGAGGCGCGGCTTCGAATAGTTCTCAAGCCAGTAGTCCGCGAGCTCGCCGAACGTCATGGGAAGCAGCGGCGCCTCGAGCCCGTTGCGAACCAACTCGGCGCGCCGCTCGAGGTCCTCGGCCAAGCGCTTGGCCTCGGTCTTGGTCCTGGCCTTGGTCGCCCGGTTGACGCGCACGCCGCTGGCGTCCTTGAAGTTGATGTACCAGGTGCCGTGCTTCTCGTACGCGCTCGCCATGCCTCACCCCTCGGTGGCCTTCGGGGCCAGCCGCAACACGCTCGAGCCGCCCCGGTCCCCTTTCGCCCACGCGCGGATCTCGCTGGGGTCGAAGCGCAACATCCGGGAGATCCGCAGGCAGGGCAACTCGCCCCGCTGGGCTGCGTGGTAGACCCAGCTCCGGCTCACGCGGAGGAAGCGGGCCACGTCCTCGGGCTCCCACAGCGTCTCGTCGTCCAGAGGGTGCTTCGCGTTCGCTTCCATGCTGCCTCCATCCTGCCGCTGCGCCACGCGGACCGCAGCGCGTTGTTGGGGTCTTCCATCCGGGCCGGCTCACCTCGAGCAGGCCGCATCCCTTCGCGCGGTCGCCAGAGCGCGCATGAGCCCTTCCACCTTCTGCCCCCGGGGCGACACCCAGAGCCCGTCTGCGTCGGTGCGCCAGCCGCGGCGCCGCAACTCCCCCAGCGCCCGGCACTCGGCCGCGCGCTGCCGCGAGGCCGGGTCCTTGCCCCGGAACTCGGCCAGGGCGACCGCGCTGGTCTTCATCCGCTCGGCCGCGAAGGAGTCCAGCCAGCGAAGGGCAGCGTCCGAGTCCAGTCCCGGGGGCGGGCAAGGAAGCAGGCCGCGGGCGACCATGGGGCGCAGGCGCTCCACGATGCGGATGCGCTCCCTCTCTGCCTGGCGTTCGCGCAGCTCGTTCTGGATTCGCGCGGTGTTCACTTCGTGCCCCCTTCGTCCTTGCGGTGCTTGGCGCGGCGGTTGGTCGGCGGCTCGAACTCTTCGCCGCAGAACGCCACTGCCATTTCGCGGTGAGATTGCTCGTTGAGCTCCTGTTGCAGCGCGACCATCTCCGCGACCCGTTCCGCCTCGAGACAGTCGGCGCACTTCTCCGGGTTCTTGGTGGGCGCCCCGCACTTCACGCACGGGCGGGTGGGTTCCTCGGGCTTGAACAGCTTGGCGATGGTGGAGGTGATGCTCATGGACGTTTCTCCTCTGCGTGGGTTGGGCTTGCTCTTCCTGCGTTGCGCGCTCTGCAACTCCCGGATCTTGAGGGTGGCCAGGTAGCGCAGCGCCGGGACGCCACCGGGCCGTCTGGCGTGCGCGGTCACTGGGGGAGCCTGGCGCCACAGCGGGGGCAGAAGGTTTCGCGGCCCTTCAGCCGGCCGCAGCTGCACTTCTCATCGAAGGCGTCATCCCCCGCGCGCCGCCGGTACTCCGCGAGGGCCTCGGCGAGCTCGGCGCGGTCCTCGGCGAGCCACTCCGCGGTCTGCTCGGGCGACTCGGCGTGGTCGTTCTCCGCGATCTCCCGCAGCGAGATGGAGACGCACCGCTCCTTGAACTCGATCCGCTCGAGCAGTTCCATGTCCGACAACTGCTCGACCGGCAGGCGACCGCGCCGCATCGCCAGGGCGCGCTCGAGGGCCTCCCCCTCCTCGCGCCCCCCGCCCGCAGGAACGGACGCCAGGGTCGGCAGGGCCACGGGTTCCTCGGGCACGCGCACGCGCTTCGCCTCGCGCTGGGCCAGGAGCACCTTCACGGCGCGCTCGACGTCCGCCAGGGCCACGCCGCGCATTTCGGCCACCACGCCGGTCAGCCAGCGGCTCAGGCGCGGGGCGCTCACCGGGACGCCTGTGCGGTCGCTCACCTCGCGGGCAACGTCCTGCTGCCGGATGCCGGTCTGCCTCAACTGCGCCACCAACTCCGCGCGGGTCATGGTCGGGGCCGCGGGGGCTGGCCGCTCGGTCTTGGTCTGCTGCTTGGTCTTGGTCTTCATCGTCGGTTCTCCTGGGTTGGGTGCAATGCAATCGTCGGAAATTGCGTGCATGCGACAGGGGGCAGCCTCCCCCTGGCGGAATCGCGCCCGGCGAACACCCCGAAGGGGGGGGGTAGTCGCCCGGTTCGTGCTCGCGTCGACCCGGGAGCCGTCTCGCGCAAGTGGACGCTCCTGGGTCCCGCACGGTGTGTGGCCGCACGGTGCCCTCATGGCCGCGCCCCGCCGCGCTCCTGCCGGTGCCGTGCCTCACGTGCGGCTGCTGCCTCGCTGCGGCTGTCGTTCTCCACCCAGACCGCGCTCAGGTCGGAGCGGCTCAGGGTCCAGGCGCGCCACTGGCCCACGTCGCGCTCGCCCGCCGGTGCGCCTTGCACACCAGCAAGCCCGCCTCGAGGTGCGCTCACGGTCCCGACGCTGCGGTCCACCCAGATCTCCTCGCCAGTCGGGGTGCGGACGGCGAGGTACTGCGCCCGCATGGCCAGGACTGCACAGGTCACGGCGAACGGCGCACGTGCCCATCGGCTCGCAGAGTCCCAACGAACCAGGACCACGGTCGCGGGCGCGGTGGTGGTCGTGGTGGTCATGCGGCCTCCGGAGGCAGAAGGGGTGCGGCCGCGGTGGGTGCGGCGGGCGCCTTTTCTTCCTGCTCTTCCTGGGCTGCGTGGCCACCGGGGGTGGGGTGCGGT
>CAZAIE010000194.1:0-9324 GCA_964485035.1 uncultured Myxococcaceae bacterium
GGCGGGGAGGCGGCGTTGAACAGCAGCGCGGTCACCGCGAGCGCGATGCGGCCGCCGCTGGCCAGGGGCAGCCGCCGCCGCGCGAGGACCGGCGCGCGCAGGAGGTCATCCATCGGTGCGCCCGAGGCGGCTCCAGGCACGCCCGACCGTGAGGCCGGAGAGGAAGCACCCGAGACAGGCGGCCCCCAGCGTGACCTCGTCGCCGAGGGAGAACAGGGGGGCCGGCGGGCGCCCCGCCTGGCTGGCGACCCGGTCCAGCACCGCCTCGTCCGCGGGCCGGAGTTCCTGGCAGCCGGAGAGCCCGACGATCGCCAGCGCCGCGACCAGCGGGAGCGCCGCTCCGCGCAGCCACGAGGGCACGAGCAGGGCCCTGCGCTGCGCCAGGTGGCGGGCGGCGAGCCCTCCCAGCACCCCCTCGAGCAGCGCCAGCGGGGCCTGGACCGGGGCGAGCCCGGCCAGCACGGCGACGAAGAGGTGCGCCACGCCCTGGGCTGGGGTTGCGAGCGCCAGCGCGAGCAGGCCGGCGTCCCCGGCGTAGACCGCGACGTCTCCGAGGAGGCAACCAGCGAGCGCCGACGGCAGCAGGGGGAGCCGGAGCGCGCGGAGCGCTCTCGCGACGAGATAGCCCGTCCACGGGCCCACGACGCCGAGGCTCAGGACGTTCGCGCCGAGGGTGGTGAGCCCACCGTGGCCGACGAAGAGGGCCTGGAAGGCGAGCGAGAGGGCGGACGGCAGAACCAGCGCGCGCGGGCCGAGCAGGATGCCCAGCAGCGGCGTGGCGCACAGGTGCGAGGTGATCCCCACGACCGGCACCGGGATGGGGACCAGGGTGACGGTGAACACCAGCGCCGTGGCGACGGCGGAGGAGGTCCGACGACGGCGTCGCTCGTCGGGATCGGGTGGGGCGAGCCAGCGGATGCCAGCGAGGAGGGCGGGCGCAGCCAACACGGCAGCCCCCGCGGCGAACGGGAGGGGCAGGACCCCTTCGGCGAGATGCACGGGATCGACTCTCGGGCGTGGGAGAGGACAGGCATCGCCAGGGCGGACGCCACTGGCGGGACCACGGATGAAGACCGTCGGAGCCTGCGCTCAGCTCGGAGGTGAGCCCTTGGGCGCGACCGTCAGCGGCGCGAGGACCTGCGTCCCGCCTGGGCGTGCCGGGGCCTGCTCCAGGACGACCACTCGTGTCGCCAGGCCGCTGGAGGGCACCAGCGGGTCCTGGACGGGCGTCTTGAACAACGCGTGGACGTGCTCGATCCCGGGTCGCTCGGGCCGAGCACTCGAGGCCGAGATGCCGGGCGGGAGGGGGTGATGGGCGTGGTCGAGGTGGTGTCCGACACGCACGACCTGACCGTGCTCCGGGCAGAGGCTGTGCGGGGTGAGGAGGAGGTCGGCGGTGGCCGCGAGCTGCAGCCCCACGAGCATCGTCGCCGCCACACGCAGGGACCGGCCCGGTACCGAACCGCTCCTTGGCTGGCGAGGCTGCGACATGGCTTGTTGATACGTGCTTCTCAATAAGGCGTCAAGGAATCCAGCGAGGGGAGGTGGCTTGATGCAGGAGCGCTCCAGCCGCAATATGTACTTGCAGTACATGTTGACGAGGTGGCTCCGATGCTGGCGCGCAGCGAAGACGGTGGACGGGTGGTGGAGCAGGAGCGGCGCAGGGCGGGCGAGCGGCTGCGCATCCTGAAGGTGCAGCGCACGTGCGTGCACGACGGCCCCGGCCTGCGCACGACGGTGTTCTTCCAGGGGTGCAACCTGCGCTGCCTCTGGTGCCAGAACCCCGAGGCGCTCGAGCACGAACCGCTGGAGCCGCCCGAGCGGGCCTGGACGCTGGAGAGCCTCCTGGAGCTCGTGGCGCGGGACCGGGACTACTACCGGGCGACCGGGGGCGGGGTGACGCTGAGCGGCGGCGAGCCGCTGATCCAGGACCCGGCGAGCCTGGTGCGGCTGCTCGAGTCGCTGCGGGGTCTGGACATCCCCGTCGCCGTGGAGACGGCGCTCTTCGCGCCGACGCGGACGGTGGAGCGCGTGGCGCCGCTGGTCGACCTCTTCCTCGTCGATCTCAAGTGCGTCGGCGACGGCTCGCTCCACGCGAGGCTCACGGGCCACGACGACGCGCTGATCCAGGCCAACGTCCAGAAGCTCGTGGCGCTGGGCGCGCGGATGCGCTTTCGCATGGTCGTGGTCCCCGGGCACAACGATGCGCCGGAAGCGATCGCCGCGGCCGCGCGGCTCCTGCGCTCGCTTGGGCACGACTCCCTCGAGCTGCTCGAGTACCACTCCCTCTACCGGGACAAGGTCCGCCGCCTGCGTCTCCCGCGCGAGGTCCTGGCGATCACCCCGGACGCGGGTCGCGACGCTGTCCTGGTCGCCGCCCGACGGTTCAGGGAGTCGGGCATCGCGGCGCAGTGCCAGGAGCTCGCTCCGCCTCGTCGCCGCGCGGTCTTCTCGCAGCGCGTCCTCGAGATCCAGGAGGCCATCCGGAGCAGCGACTACCACCTCTGCTTCGAGGCCTCGCGGCTGAAGACCCGCTTCTACCGCCGCCACGGCTTCGGCAAGCCGACCCACGTGCACCGCGCCGAGCGGCTCGCGTACGTGCTGGGGCACAAGCAGCTCCAGGTCCACCCGCAGGAGCTGCTGGTCGGCAACTTCACCTCGAAGCGCGTGGGCGCCCAGGTCTGGGAGGAGCACTTCGGGGTGCTGCTCGTCCTGCTGCTGCACCAGCTCGACCGGCAGAAGCCGGTGCCCTTCCGCTGCTCGTGGGAGGACCGGCTCGCGTTCTACACGGACATCTTCCCGTTCTGGCTGCGCCACAGCGTGCTCTCCCGCGTGAACCCCACGGCGAAGGACCTGCTGCTCACGCTGGCGCGCTGCGCGGAGATGAACGTCGGCTTCAACAACAACGTCGCGTCCATCGCGCACTTCATCGTCAATTCGGAGCGGCTGCTGCGCCTGGGGACCGTGGGGATCCTCGAGGAAATCCGCCGGGCGCAGACCGAGCACCCCGAGAAGGGCCAGGACTTCTACCAGGGGGCGATCATCGCGCTCGAGGCGCTGGAGTCGTTCGGGCAGCGGTACGCGCACCACCTCGCCCGGCTGGCCGCGAGCGAGCCCGACCCGGTGCGGCGCGAGGAGCTGGAGTCGATGGCGATCGCGTGTGGGCACGTGCCGCGCTTCCCGGCCCGCACGTTCCACGAGGCGCTGCAGTCGATGCTCTTCCTGCAGATCGCGCTGTGCCTGGAGTCGTACGAGAACGCGGTCTCGCTGGGCCGCCTCGACCAGATCCTGCAGCCCTACTTCGAGCGCGACCGCGCCGCCGGACGCATCGACTACGAGCAGGCGAAGGAGCTGCTCGCGCTCTTCATCCTCAAGCTGGACGAGGCGGTGCTGGTCAGCGACGGAGACAGCTTCCTGCGCATCAGCCGGCTCTTCGAGACGCAGTCCACTGACCAGACCGTCACCGCTGGGGGCATGGGCCGCGACGGGCGCGACGCCACCAACGACGTCACCTACATGCTGCTCGACATCTGCGAGCTGCAGCCGCTGGCGGCGAACATGACCGCCCGCATCCACCGAGGCAGCCCGCCCGAGTACCTGCAGCGGATCGCCGAGGTCTACCTCACGGGCGCGCCCATGCCCGCGCTCTACAACGACCACGTCTACGTGGACACGCTGCAGCGCCACTACACGACCCCGGTCGAGGACGCGCGCAACTACGCCATCGTCGGGTGCGTCGAGCCGAACGCGTCGGACGACCACTTCGGCAACACCGACTGCGCGAACCTGAACCTCGCCTTGCCCTTCCTGCAGGCGCTGCGCGGCGACGAGACCGACCTGTGGCGTTTCGGGACGGTGGACCAGCTGGAGAAGCTGGGGACGCGGTTCGTCGAGTACGCCTGCAGCGGCGACGGACCGCGTGCCCGACAAGTCGCCCGTGTCTACGGAAAGGCCCGCGAGCGCTTCCTGCGCTGGCGCCACCCCGTCGCCTACGACCCGCCGGCCTCGATGGACGAGCTGCTCGAGCGCTTCCAGGTCCGGCTGGATCGGCTCGCGAGCTCCGTGCTCGCCGACCACCAGCGCATCGAGCGCATCCTGTGCCAGGGCTTCGCCACGCCGCTCGCGTCCTCGCTCTCGCCGCGGTGCGTGCAGCGGGGCGAGGACCTCCACGAGGGCGGCGCGCGGCACAACAGCAGCGGCATCCAGGCGGTGGGCGTCACCGACGTCGCGGACTCGCTGCACGCGCTCGACGAGGTGGTCTTCCGAAAGCGCGAGTTCACGCTGGACGAAGTGCTGGACGCGCTCGATCACGACTTCCAGGGCGAGCGGCACGCACGCGTCCACGCGGCGCTCTCGGCGGTGCCCAAGTTCGGCGACGACTCCTCGGCCGAACCCCAGCGGTGGATGAACCGGGTCCTGGCCATGTACCTCGCTGCGCTGCGCTCGGTGCCGGGCTGTCCGCGCGGGGGCATCTACTCGGCGGGCTACTACGCGCTGAACGTGAACATCGTCTACGGGCACAACACCCCAGCGCTGCCGTCCGGGAGGCGCCGCGGCGTGCCGCTGGCCAACAGCCTCACCCCGCACGACGGGATGGCGCAGGCCGACCTGCTCTCGTCGCTGAACTCGGTGGCCGGGCTCGACTACGTAAGCCACGCGCCCAATGGGACCACGGTGACCTTCACCCTCGACGCGGCGCTGTTCCAGGGCGCGGAAGGGGTGAAGAACCTCGCGGCGGTCTTCAAGACCTTCTTCGAGAAGGGCGGCATGCAGTTCCAGCCCAACGTGCTCGACCGCGAGACGCTGCTCGACGCCTACCACCACCCCGAGCGGCACCCGTACCTGCTGGTGCGCGTGGCCGGGTACTGCTCGTACTTCAACGACCTCTCGGACGATCTCAAGCAGGTCATCATCAACCGGACCTGCTATGCGTAGCCCGTGCCCGCCCCGGTGAAGAGAGCGAAGCGCAAGGACGGCCTGAAGCGCCAGGCGGAGCTCATGGCCGCGGCGCTGGAGCTGTTCGCCGCCCAGGGCTACGCCGCGACGTCCATCGACGACATCATCGCCAAGGCGGGGACGGCGCGCGGGACCTTCTACCTGCACTTCACCGGCAAGCCCGACCTGTTCGCGATGATCGTGGACGAGTACCTGAGCCAGCTCGACGCCATCGTGGAGACGCTGGACATCTCCATGGACAAGCCGGTGGACGAGCTGAAGGCTTTCTACCGGGACGCGCTGCACTTCTTCGCCGGCCTGCCCGCAGTGAAGCCCTTCGTGAAGCTGATGCTCCGCGACGCGCAGGCGGCCCAGGCCGGGACGCTGGAGCGGGTGCTGGCCTTCGAGGAGAAGGTGGTGCAGCTCTCGGCGCGGTACATCGCGCAGGCCCAGCGCGCCAAGCGGGTGGTGCCGGGCCTCGAGCCGGTGGCGCTCTCGGTGTGCATCGTCGGCGCGGTGAAGGAGCTGCTGCTGCGCTGGACCGCGGACGAGACGTTCGATCTCGACGCCGCGGCGGACACGGTCATCGAGGTCTACTTCCGCGGGATGCTCGCGTAGCCACGGCCGGTCCTGACTCCAGCCTGTGCCTTGGGGGGTGCGCAACCGTCCAGCGGCGTGCGCATGGCGGCCGTTGGTCCGTCTCTGCCTACTCGACGGCCCCGGTCTGGGGGGACCGCCATGGACCTTCTGAGCCGACTTCCTGATTGCCGTTCCGGTGTGGCCCAGGTCTTCTGGCCCGAACCGATCCGCCGCCTCCTCCGTTGGGTAGGCCCGAGAACGGAGGAGTCCCATGTCGACGGCTCTGTGGTGTCTGGCTGCCCTCGCGGCCGGAGGGCTCTTCGAGGGCGAGGTGGTCGGGCGCGACGGCCCGGTCGCAGGCGTCGTGGTCCGCGCCCATCGCAAGGACGCCCGGCCCGACCTGGCCTGCGCACGGGACGGCTGGGACCACTGCCTCTGTCCCGACCAGGTCGCCGGATACCACGCGGCGCTCCTCAAGGGCGTTCCCGCCCCGGCGCCTCTCGCCGAGACCCGGACCGACGCGAGGGGGCATTTCCGGCTGGAGGCCAAGGCCGAGCGCGTGGTGCTGCTCGCTTCGGTCCCCGGGGAGCTGCTCGGCCGCGCCGAAGCGGACGCAGGCGAGGCGACGACGCTGGTGCTGGCCCCGGCGTACAGCGCCACGCTGAAGGTCCAGGCTCCTCCGGGAGTGGACCCGCTGGTGGTGACCCTCGACGACTCCGGGGCCATCGTCCGCGCCGAGCGTCAGCCCGACGGGAGCTATCGGTTCTCCTGGTTGCCGCGCGAGCTGGAGCGCGCGCAGGTGGTCCATCCGGGGCTCGCGCCCACGACGTTCTTCCGCCCCTTCCACTTCATGGCGGCCTCCACGACGCTGCTCGCCCAGCCGGCGGGCAGGGTGACCGGACGGGTGGTGCGCGACGGCAAACCGGTCCCGGGCGCGCAGGTGGTGGTCGGCCCCCGGGGCTGCGAGCTGCGCGGCCAGACCGACGCGCGGGGCGAGTTCGCGCTCCCTGGGGCCATCAGCCCGCCGAACCAGCAGACCGTCCGGGCGACGCACGGGGGCCTTGCGGCGTACGGGAGCGTGGCGTACGGCGCGTCGCTGACCCTGGAGCTGAAGCCGGCGGGGCGCGTGGATCTGACCGTCACCTCCGATTCCGGGCCGCTCCCGGGACTCCGCCTGGACCTTCCCTGGCGCTTCGGGAACCAGGTGGAGTTCGTCCAGGCGGTGACCGACGGCTCGGGCCGGGCGCGCTTCGAGCACCTTCAAGCTGGCAAGGGCGAGCTCCAGGTCCCGCGCGGCTGGGTGCTTGCGGGGCCGGGCACCGACCCGGGCCAATTCGCGCTCGAGCCTGGCGAGAAGAGGTCGCTCCCCGTGACCCTCGCCCGCGGGGTGCGGCTCACGGGCCGGGTGGTCGACCATCTCGACCGCCCGGTTGCGTCCGCGTACCTCGCCGTGCAGCCGGCGGAAGGCGAGGGGACGGCCGGGCAGCGGAGGGTCCTGGGGCAGCAGGGGCGCAGCACCGACGCGGCTGGCCGGTTCACCTTCGACTCCCTGGCCCCCGGCCGCTACCGGGTCTTGGCGACCTCCAGCGCCCTCGGCGAGGCGGAGACCACCGGGAGTGCGCCCGGCGAGGTGCGGTTGAAGCTCCCGGTGCAGCCGGTGCTCGAGGGAGTGGTCCTCGACGCGCAGGGCAGGCCAGTGGTCGGGGCCAGCGTCGGCGCGCAGTCGAAGCGCGAGCACCGCTCGGCGCAGACCGACGCCTGGGGCCGCTACCGGCTGGGGCTTGCCCCGGGGGAGTGGAAGGTCACCGCCTCGGCGGGCAGC
This sequence comes from uncultured Myxococcaceae bacterium, assembly GCA_964485035.1. Lineage (GTDB taxonomy): Bacteria > Myxococcota > Myxococcia > Myxococcales > UBA5297 > CAZAIE01. The sequence continues at coordinate 7,337 of CAZAIE010000194.1, forward strand.
GCCGAGATCGAGGAGACGGTGACGGTGGGCGCAAGCGCTCTCCCTCTGCGCACCCACCGCCTGCCGGGCTTGATGAAGGTAGAGGGGCTGCTGGTGGACCCCACCGGAAAGCCCGTCCGCGGGCAGGTCCTGCTCCTGCTGGGGCAGGCGCAGGCGCCCGACGGACAGAAGGTCGACGTGGGGATGCTGCAGATGCTGCGTTACCAGCCCCAGCTCGCGACGGAGTTGGTGGTGGGAGCGGACGGCCGCTTCTCTGCGGAGGTGCGCGACGCGGTCCGCGCTGTGGCCTGGGGCGACGTCGGGGCCACCGACGAGGTGGTGAGGCTGGTGCCCGGCGAGCCGCCTGCGACGATCCGCCTCGTCGCCAAGCCGGTGATCGTGGGCCGGGTCGTGGATGCCAGGGGCAGGCCCATCACCCGCTTCTCGGTCGCGGGCAAGCCGGTGGAGCACCCCCAGGGTCGGTTCCGGCACCTGGTCCTCACGACCGTCTTCCGGGGGTTGAGCATCGAGGCGAGCGGGCGGGCGCCCGCGAACGTGGTCCTGCCGGAGCTCTCGGGCGCGAAGGAGGTGGACCTCGGGGACGTCCGCCTGGAGGACGCCTTCACGCTGACCGGAAAGGTGGTGGAGGCGGCGACGGGCCGTCGACTGCCGGGCATCGGCGTCCAGGTCCGGGGCACGAGCGCGCAGGCGACGACGCAGGAGGACGGAAGCTTCGAGCTGCGCGGGCTGCCCGCGAGGGAGCTGCGGGTGACGACCATGCACACCTCCGAGTGGGCCGAGGCCGCCGTGGAGGTCCGGCCGCGGGGGGGGCCGGTCACGCTCGCGATCGCGCCCCATGCGCGGCTGGAGGTCCACGTCCTGGACCGGGCAGGGCTGCCGATCCCCGCGGAGATCTTCGCGGAGGGGCCGCCGTCCGGGGAGGACCCGAAGCCGGTGCGGCTCCACGAGACCACCGACCAGAACGGTCGGGCGCGTTTCCTACGCGCCGCGGTCGGAGGCTGGAAGCTGCGGGTCAACCCGGAGCTGGCTGGGCAGCCGGTGGAGGTGGCGGTCGAGGTCCGTCCGGGGAAGAACGAGCGGGTGGAGGTGAAGGTCCCTGCGCCGGCAAAGGCCCGCCCACCGCTCCCGGCCGGGAGGTTCCAGGTGGTGCGTCCCCCGGTGCTGGTGGCCCTGGCGCGGCTGAGCGAGTACGGGGAGGTTCCCGAGTGCGTGCGGCGCGAGACCATCGAGGAGTCCTGGAGTGGCGATCACCTCCACCGGTTCCAGCCACCGAAGCGGGTGGAGCGGCTTGCGGGCAAGTCCAAGGAGATCGCTCCGTACCTCGCTCACCCGAGCCGGAAGGTGGTGACGCGGGCGGCGGGCCTGCTCTGTGCCGCGCAGGGCTCTGCCGCAGAGGCGGCGCTTGCGGAGGCCGCGGAGCGTCTTCCGTGCGAGAGGGCGCTGGTGCACGCGGCGGTGGCGCTGGGGCACCAGCCGACGCAACCGGGCTCGGTGGACTGCCTCTCGCAGGGGGACGAGCCTTCGGAGCTGTTCGCCCGACACGTCGACCTGTTGGCCTGGGCGCCGCCCCCGGGAGACCCGTTGGTGGCGGCGCTGGAGCAGAACGAGCCATCCGCGGTGCTGCAGGTGGTCGATGCGCTGGACTCGGTGGACCGCGGCAACGCCCGGGCCGCGGCCGGTGCGGTCGCGTCGCTCTCGAGCCCGGTGGGGTTCCTGGCGGCCCTCCAGGTGGCGCAGGGCGTGGCGCCGCTGCGACCATTGGAGTTCTTCGCCGGCGCTGGTGGCGTGGTCCTCCAGAACCTGGCGAAGCGCGACGGGTGGCAGAAGGGGCTGGTCGAGGCGGTGGCTCACTCCGGACCCGCAGAGGCCGACAATCTGCAGGAGATCCTGCGCAGCCAGGAGCTGGAGTCCAAGGATCTCGACGAGGCGCTGCGGGAGTGGAGCCGCAAGCCCACCGGGACTCCTTCCGGGGTCGCGGTGCTCGATGC
>CAZAIE010000195.1:0-9314 GCA_964485035.1 uncultured Myxococcaceae bacterium
GGTTACCCCGGCCGCACGGGTTGGGCAGCCTCCTCGTTCGGCCCCGGGGCCGGGTTGTCGCCCGCTTCCCCGACGTGCCATGCTGCACGCCGATTGGTGCAAGAGGGAGTCGGCATGGGGGAGCACGCGCACCCGTCGTCCTTGGGCCTGACCTGTACTGCCGCTTTGCGGGCCCTGGTGGAGTGCTCCGACCCGCGCGATCGGGCGGAGCGGATCCTCGCCGCCTGCCGCGAAGCGCTGGGCGCACCAGGCGGCCGGGTTTCCATCTCGGGGCCGGGCGGGGAGTCGGTGCTCTGCCACGAGGAGGCCACGGGCGACGAGCTCGTCTGCCCCATCCTGCATGGGCCCCACCGACTGGGGACGCTGGTGCTCTCCGGCCGGGCCTTCGCCCCCAAGGACCGCGCCGCGGCTGAACCCTTCGTCCTGCTCCTCGCGGTCGCCCTGGACGGCGTCCCGCGTCCGGCGGAGGCCCCGGATGCCGGCCTGCGCGAGCGCGAGGCCCACTTCCGCGCCCTGGTGGAGCACTCGCCGGACGTGGTGGTCCGCTTCGACCGGACGCTGCGCCTCTCCTACGTCAGCCCCTCGCTCGAGCGCCGCTACGGGGGCCGGGTCGCGGACTTCTTGGGCCGCACGCTCCCCGAGTCCCCCGCGGCGGCGATGCCGGAGCTGGTGGCCCGCTGGGAGGTGGCGATACGCGAGGCCTTCGCCACCGGGCGCAGCAGCGGCTTCGAGTTCGCCGTCCCCGCGCCGGCCAACCTGGTCTTCGACGCGCAGCTGGTGGCGGAGCGCGACGGCGCCGGTGAGGTGCACACGGCGCTCGCCATCTGCCGCGACGTCACCGCGCAGCGGCAGACCGAGCAGGACTACCGCACCCTCTTCTCGGAGATGCTCGACGGCTTCGCGCTGCACGAGCTGGTGTACGACGAGGCCGGCGCGCCGGTGGACTACCGCTTCCTCAGCGCAAACCCCGCGTTCTGCCGGCTGACGGGGCTCGCCGACCCGGTGGGGCGCACCTGCCGCGAGCTGCTCCCCGACCTCGAGCCGCTGTGGCTCGACACCTACGCGCGCGTCGCGCTGGGCGGCCGGCCCGAGCGGTTCGAGGGGTACGTGGCGTCGCTCGCCCGGCACTTCGAGGTCTCGGCCTACTCCCCGCGCCGCGGGCAGTTCGTGGTGTTCTTCCAGGACGTCACCGCGCGCAAGGTGTCGGAGCAGGCGCTGCAGGAGAGCGAGGCCCGCTACCGCGCCCTGTTCGAGACCAGCCACACGGCGATGCTGCTGCTCGAACCCTCGACCGGGTCGCTGCTCGACGCGAACGCCGCGGCCTGCTCGTTCTACGGCTACCCGCGGGAGCAGATGCTGTCGCTTCGGGCCACCGACCTGGATGTGAGCCGCACGCCGCAGGTGATCCTCTCGGGGCTCGCCCGGGCCGTGGCCGGGCCGCAGCGCTTCGAGCTGCGCAGCCGGGTGGCCAGCGGGGAGCTGCGCGACCTGGACGTGCACTGCGGGCCCCTGTCCATCCACGGGCTGCCGATGCTGTACGCCATCCTCCACGACGTCACCGAGGCGCGGCAGGCGGGGGCGCTGGCGGGCCGACTACACGCGGCCATCGAGCAGACCAGCGAGTTCGTGGCCATCACCGACGCGCACAAGGTCATCGAGTACGTCAACCCCGCCTTCGAGCTGCTCACCGGCTACGGCCGAGCCGAGGCCACGGGCCGGCCGCTCTCCTTCCTGCACGCGAGCCTGGGCCCCGACGGGGTGAGCCGCGAGCAGGCCTACGCGCTGCTGGGGGCGACCGGGCGCTGGATGGGGGCGCTGCGGCTGGTGCGCAAGGACCGCGCCATGGTGGAGGTGGAGGCCTCGCTTGCGGCGCTGCGCGACGAGGCCGGCCACGTGACCGGCTTCGTGGCGGTGCACCGCGACGTCACCGAGCAGCGCAAGCTGGAGAAGCAGCTGCGGCAGGCCCAGAAGATGGAGGCGCTGGGGACGTTGGCGGGGGGAATCGCCCACGACTTCAACAACATCCTCGCGGCGATCATGGGGTTCTCGACGCTGGCGCAGAACAGCCTGGACGAGGGGCACCCGGCGCGGCAGGACCTGGGCGAGGTGCTCACCGCGAGCCAGCGGGCGCGCGACCTGGTCCGGCAGATCCTCGCGTTCAGCCGCCGCACCGAGATGCACCGCTCGCCGCTGCAGGTCTCGGTGCTGGCCAAGGAGGCGCTCAAGCTTTTGCGGGCCACCCTGCCCTCCACCATCGAGATCCGCAGCGACTTCTCGGCCAAGGACGACTACGTGCTGGGCGACCCCACGCAGATCCACCAGATCGTCATGAACCTCTGCACCAACGCGGCCCACGCCATGCGCGAGCGCGGCGGGGTGCTGAGCGTGTGCTCCGAGGTGGTGGAGGTCGAGGCGGCGCAGGCGGCGGCGGTGGGGCTGCGCGCGGGGCCGCACGTGCGCCTGAGGGTGCAGGACACTGGCCACGGCATGGACTCCTCGATGATCGACCGGGCCTTCGAGCCCTACTTCACGACCAAGGGGTTGGGCGAGGGGACCGGCCTGGGGCTGCCGGTGGTGCACGGCATCGCCATGCAGGCGGGCGGGGCGGTGGCGGTGATGAGCGAGCCCGGGCGAGGCACGGTGGTGGACGTCTACCTGCCGCGCCACTGCGAGGAGCCGGACCGGGTGGTGCTGGTGCCCAACGCCGCGCCGCGCGGGGCGGGGCGCATCCTCTTCGTGGACGACGAGCCGGCGCTGGTGCGCTTCGGCAAGCAGTGCCTGGAGGGGCTGGGATACCAGGTGGTGGCCGTCACCAGCCCCACCGACGCCCTGGACCTCTTCGAGGACGACCCCGAGGGGTTCGACCTGGTGATCAGCGACCAGACCATGCCCCAGCTCACCGGGGTGGCGCTCGCGCGCGAGGTGCACGAGCTGCGGCCGCAGACGCCCATCCTGCTGTGCACCGGCTACAGCGAGTCCATCCCTCCCGACGGCGCGCGCAGCGCGGGAGTGAGGCAGGTGCTGCTCAAGCCGCTCCCGCCCAACGAGCTCGCGCTCGCGGTGGCCCAGGCGCTCAAGCCCAGCGAGGTGAACTAGCGAAGCGCCGCCTCCGGCGGGGCTTCGCGTCGACAGTCGAGGGTCGAGAGTGGTGCTTCGCGTCGACAGTCGACAGTCGAGGGTCGAGAGGGGAGTCATCTTGAGGCTCCCTGTTCGACCTTGGCCCTGAGCGCGTGGAGCATCCGGGCGATCTCGTCGACCTCTGCGAGGACTGGGGTCGTCGCTTCGCCCCGGAGGTAGCCGAGGTCGCGGCTGAGCAACAGCAGGTACTCCGTCTCGGCGAGCGAGCCCTCGGCGATGTTCAGGAACCGGGCGTAGTCCTGGGGATGGACCCGCTTGGAGCCCTCAGCGATGTTCGTCGGGACTGATGCCACCGCGCGCCTCAGCTGCGAGGTGAGTCCGTAGCGTTCGTGGTCGGGGAAGGACGCCGTCTGGCGGTAGACCGTGAGCACCAGCGCGTGGCTGCGTTGCCAGACCTTCAAGTCGGTGAACCGCTGCATTGCGTCCTCGTCGATTGTGGGCGTTTTCCCGCAACAGAGGCTTCATGGAGCCCACCATTTTCCCTGCCACTTCCTGAGGACCATCGCGGCCGGCGCTGCTCTCCGACCCCCTCTCGACCCTCGACTATCGACGCGAAGCCCCTCACTGTCGACGCGAAGCTCCTCTCGACCCTCGATCGACGCGAAGCTCCTCTCGACTGTCGACTGTCGACTGTCGACGCGAAGCTCCGCCGCAACCAACGCCGAACGGGCCTCCTCGGGTTTGAGGCGGAGCTTCGCTAGAGAGGCATCCAGCAGCTGTCCGGCTCGTCGCCCAGGTCCGCGGGGAAGCACTGCTTGCCCCAGCTCTTGGTGTCCAGGCACGTCCCGGGGGTGCGGTCGAGGGGCAGGTTGGGCGGGGTGCAGTCCGAGTTCGCCCTGCAGGGCGCCGTGCAGTAGCGCTCCTTGCTGAAGCCCTCCTGGTAGCACACCCCTCCGGGCGGGCAGTCGGCAGAGGAGACGCAGCGGGAGCAGAAGACCCTGGTGGGGTTGCAGGAGTTGGAGCGCGGCCAGCACAGCTTGTTGAAGCAGCCGTTCCCAGCGCCGCAGGCGTTGGGGTCGAGGCCGCTGCAGCCCTTCAGGCACCAGCCGGGGACTCCGCCGTCCGGGGCCTTGGTGTCTTTGATGTAGACCGCGTCCACGTCGTGGCAGTCCACCGGGCCCGCGGCGGGGGCGCAGTAGCTGCGCTTGCGGCACAGGCTGGTGTTCACCGTCCCGGCATCGGGGACGGTCACGTCCGCCCGGCTGCAGTAGTAGCTGCCCGGGCACTCCGAGTCGTCCTTGCAGGGCGAGCGTGAGCAGTAGGAGGTGGGGTCGTTCTTCACGCCCACGCAGAGGAAGCCCTCGGCGCAGGTCCCGGTGCCGCAGCCCGCGCCAAACTGCCCGTCGCCAAAGGGCAGCCCGTTCTCCACGCAGACCAGCTTCCCCTCCCGAGCCCGGCAGTCCCAGCCGTCGGGGCACTCGGTGTGGCGGGTGCAGGGCAGCCGGCAGCGGTTCTCGACGCAGATGTTGCCCTCCGCACACTTCGAGGGGTCGCACGGCTTGGGGCCGGTGTCGGGGCGGGAGGCGTCGGGGCCGACCTGGGCCGCGTCTGGGCCGGGCGCCTCGGCGTCGGGGCCTGGGGCCTCGGCGTCGGTTCCAAGGACCTCGGTGTCGGGCCCGGACTCCGCAGCGTCGGCCGGGTCCTCGGCCGGCTCCGAGCAGCGCAGCCCGGCCGCCGCGAACGCGGTGAGGGAGAGGACGAGCAGGAGGCGGGTCTTCATCGGAGGCCTTGGGAGAAGGAGGGGGAGCTGAGGTCGCGAGCGTAGACTGGCCCGGGAGCCGAAAGCTACACTGCTGCGCCCCTCCCACCACGCATCGCGCGGAGCCCCCATGCGCCGAGCCGGACTCACCTTTCTGGCCACCGCCACCGTCGCGGCGCTGGCGTTCGCCTGCGGCGGCAGCAAGCCCCCACCGCCGCCCGTGGCAGGTCTGGACGCCGCCGCCGAGGTCCTTCTCGACGCCGAGGTCGTTGCGGACGCCGAGGCCCCGAAACCCGACACCGGCTCGGTCGTGAACCCTCCGGACGCGGGGGCGGTCGTCGAGGAAGACGCCGGCTTCGACCCCGGGCTGACCCGGCGCGACGCCGGCCTCGCGTACCCCGCCGGCCCCTTCGGGACCGCGGTGGGCGACATCGTCCCCAACATCCGCCTGTACGGCTACCCCAAGGGCAACGCCACCGACCCCGCGAACACCTGGCGCGAGCTGAGCCTCGCCCAGTTCTGGGACCCGGAGGGAAACCAGGGCCCCAATGGCACCGCGCGCAAGACCCTGTTCGTGAACGTCTCGGCCCGCTGGTGCTCGTACTGCAAGCTCGAGGCGGCGACCCAGGACGAGACCTGCAAGGCCAAGGCGGGCCAGGGGCTCGTCTGCTACACCTCGCTCTTCCAGAACTCCAGCGGCGGCCCCGCGACCCGCGACGACATCAACTACTGGATGACCACCTACGGGCTGGAGCTGCCCATCACTGTCGACCCGGGCTTCCAGTGGGGCATCTTCTTCTCGGAGGAGGGGACCCCGCTGAACCTCTTCGTGGACCTGAAGACCATGCGCATCGCCGGCTACTGCCTGGGCGCGGACGAACAGTGCATCGCGCAGTCGCTGGACGACTTCACGCGCTGCCCCACCGCCGTCTGCCCCCAGGGCCAGGTCTGCCGCGCCGACGGCACCTGCGGCCCCAAGTAGGCTCCTGGCCTCTGGCTGCAGGCGCAGGGAGCCTCCCAGCCCTCAACCAACCCGTCGTTCCGGCTCCGCCGGCGTAGGACGGCCCCGTGACCCGAAGACTCCTGCCTGTCCTGGTCCTCGCCCTGGCCGGGTGCGCGACCCCTGCGACCCGAGGGGCCTCCTCGACCGAGGCCGCGGACTTCACGCTGCGCACCGTGCGCGGCGAGCCCTTCACCCTCTCTGAGCACCTGGGGCAGAAGGTCATCCTCCTCGACTTCTGGGCCACCTGGTGCGCGCCCTGCACCGCGGAGATGCCGCACCTGCAGGAGATGTGGGACCGCTACCGCGACCAGGGACTCCTGGTGGTGGGCGTCTCGATGGACGGCCCGGAGACGGTGGCCCAGGTGGCGCCGTTCGTCGCCAGCCGCGGCTTCACCTTCCCGGTGCTGCTGGACGAGGAAACCCGCGCGGTGAGCCTGTACAACCCCCACCGCTCGGCGCCCTACGTGGTGCTCTTCGGACGGGACGGCCGCGTCGCCAGCACCCGTGAGGGCTACAACGCCGGAGACGAGCGCGCCCTGGAGGCCACCGTGGCCGGGCTGCTCGAGAAGGGGTCGCCCCCCGCCACGCCGGCCCCGGCGCCTGCCGCCCCATGAGCCGGCTCGCCTCCGGCACGCTCCTCGCAGTCCTGCTCCTGCCCTCCAGCGCCGGGGCGCTCGAGCTCGCGACGCTGTGGGACCGCACGCTGCGGCTGGACCTCACTGCCTCGACGGTGGCCGCGTACCACTTCGACAACCGCAACGCGATCGTCTACGACGACGACTACTTCGACCTCTACAACCGCATCAACGTCCAGCTCTCGTACTGGCGCCTCACCGCCGCCGCGCGGCTGGACACCGCCACCTTCCTCGGCGAGCCGGAGCCGCTCGAGCTGGCGCTGGCCACCGCGCAGGACCCGGGCAGCCCGGACGAGGTGAACCTCCTGCAGAGCCGCTACTGGAAGTCGCTGCGCAGCCGCCACCGCGACCACTACTGGCTGGGCAAGGCCTTCCTCACCTACGCGAGCCCCAACCTGGACGTGACGCTGGGCGACGCCTACGTCTCGTTCGGCCGCGGCCTGGTCCTCTCCCTGCGCAAGCAGGACGAGCTGGCGGTGGACAACACGCTCCTGGGCGGCAAGGTCACCGGGCGGCTGGGCTGGTTCAGCGGGACGCTGGTGGCGGGCCTGGCGAACCCGGTCCGGGTGGATGAATCGACGGGACAGAGCCTCTTCGCGGTGACCCCGTCGGAGGCCGAGGCGGCGCGCGGGCTCACCGAGGTCCCCAACTTCCAGAGCGATCAGCTCTACGGGGCGCGCCTCGCGGGCAACTGGGGCGGGTGGGGACTGGCGCTGCAGGGCGTCCACATGGTCCGGCCGGACACGCTGTCGGAGAAGACCGGCATCCGAGGTGCGACCCAGGTCAGCGTCGGCGGCGCCTCGCTGTCCCTGCCCTTCCCGGCCGGGCTCGGCTCGGCCTACGTGGAGGGCGCCTACCAGCGCTACTCCGGGATCACACCCGCTGGGCTGGACTACACCGGCGAGGGGTTCGCGCTCTATGGCTCGGCGAACGCGACCTGGGGGCCGCTCACCGGCGTCGTGGACCTGCAGCACTACCGGCAGTTCAGCCCGCTCTACGCCACGGTGCACGCCACCGAGGCCGGCAGCTTCCGCTCGCTGGCGTACTCCACGCCCCCGACCACCGAGCCGATCACCGCCGACAACCGCGGCAACTTCTTCGACCGCTGCGTCACCGGGGGACGGGCCCGGCTGAACGGGCGCACCACGCCGACGCTCCTGGTCTGGGGCGCCTTCGGCTACTGGGCGACCTGGGGGGAGCGGCTGGCCGCCTGCTTCGACGCCGACCCCGGCGAGCGGCAGCGCAACAACGTGGTCGACGGCACCGTGGGCGCCGAGTGGTTCTTCGAGGAGTCGCGCTCGCACCTCTTCGGCTCCGCGGGCCTGCGCCACGACAGCCAGGACGAGGACGGGCGGCTGTTCCACCGCGAGGTCCACGCAGAGGTCTCGGCGGTGAAGGCGCTGGGGACGACGTGGTCCCTGGAGCTGGACGCGCGGTGGCGGCGGCGCTTCCACCCGCTGCCCACCCCGACCGACGCGGTGCCACCGGTGGCCTGGCACGAGGGCGAGGTCTACCTCGCGGTGAAGTACTCGCCCTACGTCGTGGCCACGCTCGGGTTCGAGTTCGACCTGGACGAACCAGACGCGGTGCAGAGGCTCGAGACGGACTTCACCCCGTACCTGAACGGCTCTCTCCTCGTGAAGTACCGGGCAGACTCCAGCGTGCGCCTCTTCGGGGGACAGCAGCGCGGGGCTATGAAGTGCGTCTCCGGCGTCTGCCGCCAGTTCCCCCCATTCGAAGGGGTGAAGCTGGAGTGGATCCAGCGGTACTGACTGCCGCCTTCCGCCAACTGGCTGGAATCACTTGGCTTCTACAAGGACCTGGCACCAGGCCCTTCGAACCTGGCACCAAGCCCTGGCACCAGGCCCCTCGAACCTGGCACCAGGCCCCTCGAACCTGGCACCAGGCCCCCTCGAACCTGGCACCAAGCCGCCTCGAACCTGGCACCAAGCCGCCTTGACCGCCCCGCACGCGACGGGCTAGACCTCTTTCCTCCAGTTCTTCGCTACCGACGCGGGGCCGGAAGGTCCCGGAGTTGGACGTGGTTGGACTGCGCAGAGATCGACGATCGGCCGCGGCTGGCCGGCGGAGAGGACGGCGAGGTTGGGTGTCCTGAGGCAAACCGAGCTGTTCGAGGGCGACGCCTCCGCAGTGAGGACGTGCTTGGCCGTCATCGACGTCGGCTCCAACGCCATTCGCGTCCAGGTCGCCCGCGTCTTCCACGACGGCTCCTTCACCGTCATCCACGACGAGCGAGAACCGGTGCGGCTGGGCGAGGAGGTCTTCCGGACCGGGGCCCTGTCGGCCGAGGCCATGCACGCGGCCCTGGACACCCTCACCCGCTACGCCCAGGCCGCGCGCAAGCACGGCGCCCTGCGCATCCGCGCAGTAGCCACCAGCGCCGTGCGCGACGCCACCAACGGTCGGACCTTCACCGAGGAGGTCGAGAAGACCGCCGGGCTCGCCCTGGAGATCATCGGCGGCGACGAGGAGGCGCACCTCATCGCGCGCGGAGTGCTCTCGGGCCTGGAGGCGCGACCTGGCCGGGTGGCGCTGGTCGACATCGGCGGCGGCTCCACGGAAATCAGCCTGGTGGACGGCGGAGAGGTCCTCTACGCCGCCTCCGTGCCGCTGGGCTCGGTGCGCATGACCACCCGCTTCTGCCGGTCGGACCCGCTCCTGCCCGGCCACGAGCGGGCGATGCGCGAGACCATCCGCCGCTGCCTGGAGGAGGCCTTCCCGGCGCAGAAGGTGGGGACCTTCCCGCGAGTGGTGGGCAGCGCCGGCACGCGCAGCTCGTTCAACGTGCGCGAGCTGACCAAGGCCTCGGTCTCCCTGC
>CAZAIE010000196.1:0-9310 GCA_964485035.1 uncultured Myxococcaceae bacterium
CGTCCACGACCACCCGGACCGAGGGCGCGTAGGGCGGGCTCTTCCAGTCGAACGAGACGCGCTCCGCGGCACCGGGCGCCAGCGCGCGGGTCGTGCGCACCACTCCGAGCAGGGCGCCGCCAGCCAGGTTGTAGAACGCGACCGGCAGGTCCTTGGCGACGGTCAGCGCGCCGCGGTTCTCCACCCACACCCGGACGGCGACCTGCGCCGAGCAGCGGGTGGTGTCGAAGGTGACGTCCGCGGCCTGCAGGTCGGGCGCGAGCAGCGAGCTCACCCCGACCGCCTGCGCGTTGGCCCGGTAGCTGTTGTACGCGGTCCACGAAGCCGTCTCGGAGCGCGGCAGGCCCCCCGCCTCGGAGACGTTGGTGACGTGGTAGGCGTGCTGGTTCCAGATGCGCCGCGTGTTCACCCAGTTGTCGAGGGAGTCACCGTAGACGAAGACCCCGTGCACCGGGGTCGAGCCGTAGTCGTTGGCGGCGACGACGATCTCCGCGTTGCCGTCGTTGTCCACGTCGGCGATGACCGGATACTCGTACGCGGTGGCGGTGGAGTTGGGTTGCGAGAAGATCTCCAGGCCGGTGACGCCGTCGAAGATGCGCAGTGTCTTCTCGTCGTTGTAGACGACCTCGTAGTACCCGTCCCCCTCGAAGTCGAAGACCGAGCTGCCGGTGGAGTGGGACGAGTGGTCCTCGGTCTCGGTCCGCCACTTCACGGTGCCGTCGTGCTCGAAGACCACGTAGCTGTCACAGGCGGCGACGCCAATCTCCGGGAGGCCGTCGTTGTCGAAGTCCGCGATCGTCGGGGGGCCGCCTCGCCCAACCCCCAGCCCCTTCTGCGCGCAGATGGAGCCCGAATCGATGGCCGGGAAGTCCTTCGGGCCCCAGATGATCGACCCGTCGCGCCCCTTGCGCACCAGCACCTGGGCCTGGCGCAGCGTCTGCCCGGCCGGGGCGGCGTCCTGCACCACCACGATGTCCGGTAGCTTGTCGCCATCGAAGTCGCCGATGGCCGGGAAGCCGTCGGGGCGGGTCGCGTCGTTCCACAGCACCGTGCCGTCGGCCTTGTAGACGGTGCGCCCGGTGATCACCTCGCCCTTGCCGTCCCCGTCCACGTCGGCCACCACCGAGAGCGGTCCGACGCCGTTGTCGCCGGTGCCCTCGCTGCCCTTCCAGCGCAGCTTCCCGTCGTACGAGAAGACCGCGTTGCCGAAGACGATCTCGCCCTTGCCGTCCCCGTCCAGGTCCGCGAGAGAGGGCCCGCCCCAGTTCAGCCCCTTGTGGAGCGAGGAGTAGTCCAGGCAGGCGTTGGCGTTCGTCGCCAGGTGCTGCTGGCAGCTCCACTTCAGGGCGCCAGTGTGGTCGAAGGCGATGAGGCCGCCGGTGTAGAGCAGCGCGACGATCTCCACCTTGCCGTCGCCGTCGAGGTCCGCAGCCGCGGGCGAGGCCGCGCCGTTCAGCTCCAGCTTCCAGGCCTTCCCGGCGCCGTCGGTCCAGCTCGCCGCGGTGGTGAAGACCTCGGCCCCGGTGTCCCCGCGGATGGCGCGCAGGACGCCCGAGCCGATGATCTTGCCGGTGGACGTGACGTCGAACGAGAACGCGATGAACACGATCTCGGGGACGTCCTTCTCGTCGATCTTCCCGTCGCCGTTGTCGTCGGTGAGGTTCACCACCAGCGGCGTCGACATGACCTGGTTCTTGGTGGGGGCGGTCGTCGAGGCAGTCCAGGCGTGCTCCAGCTTCTGGTGGAACTGCGCGCGCGGCGGGGCGAAGCCGCAGGCCGCGTCGTAGGGCAGGCCGTCCTTGAAGAGCGGGTCGCCGTCGCACGCGTCGCCCACGCCGTCCTTGTCGAAGTCCGCCTGGTCCGGGTTGGGCACGTCCGGGCAGTTGTCCTTGTCATTCACCACACCGTCGCCGTCACGGTCCGGGTCGCAGACGTCGCCGATGCCGTCCTTGTCCAGGTCCTGCTGCAGCGGGTTGGCGATGTCGGGGCAGTTGTCGGAGTCGTCGGGGATGCCGTCGCCGTCGCGGTCGTTCTCGCAGGCGTCGCCAATGCCGTCCTTGTCGGTGTCCTTCTGGTCCGGGTTCGGCGTGCGCGGGCAGTTGTCGGAGACGTTGGGGACCCCGTCGCCGTCCACGTCGTCGTCGCAGGCGTCGCCCTTCCCGTCCTTGTCCAGGTCTTCCTGCTTGGGATTGAAGACGTCCGAGCAGTTGTCGGAGACGTTGGGGATGCCGTCCCCGTCGCGGTCGTCGTCGCAGACGTCGCCCTCGCCGTCGTGGTCGGCGTCGGCCTGGTCGGGGTTCGCGATCTTGGGGCAGTTGTCCTGGTCGTCCTTCACCCCGTCACCGTCGTCGTCGTCATCACACGCGTCGCCCTTGCCATCACCGTCGACGTCCGCCTGGTCGGGGTTCGCGACGTCGGGGCAGTTGTCCTTGTCGTTGACCACGCCGTCGCCGTCGCGGTCGTCGTCGCAGGCGTCGCCCTTGCCGTCGGCGTCGCTGTCCTTCTGGTCGGGGTTGGCGACGCCGGGACAGTTGTCCTTGTCGTCGGGCACGCCGTCGTCGTCGCCGTCCACGTCGACCACCGGCGCGCAGGCGTCACCCTTGCCGTCGCCGTCGACGTCGGTCTGGTCGGGGTTTGCCAGGGTGGCGCAGTTGTCGGAGGAGTCCGGGACCCCGTCGCCGTCGCTGTCGAGCAGGCAGGAGCCGGCCACGCAGACCTTGCCGCTCGGGCACTGATCCTTGGTCTTGCACGCGCCGACGTTGGTGTCGCCGGAGCATCCGACCGCGGCGATGAGCACGAAGAGGAAGAGGAGACGAAGGGCGCGCATGTGGACTCCGACACAGGCCTACACTGGAGGCGCAGGTTCTACACTCAGGGACGATTCACTGTAAAGAGGCCACCCGAACGGGCGCCGCCGCAAAAAGACGCTGCAAAATCAGATGGCTAGACGATCTGAACGGGCGAAGGACCCGGTCGGCACAGAATCGGAAAAGTGGCCTGAGAACGAGCATTTAGAACCACGCCCGTGGCACATTTCCCGCAATCCTCTATCTAGGGCCGCCTCGCGGCGAGCCGACCAGTCACCCGCAACAGCACGAGGCGGGTCTCCCGAAGAGACCCGCCTCGGCTGAATGGATTCGACCTGGACCGCTTAGCGCTTGCTGAACTGGAAGCGCTTGCGGGCGCCCGGACGACCGTACTTCTTGCGCTCGACGGCGCGGGCGTCGCGGGTCATCATCCCGGCCTTCTTGAGGACAGGGCGGAACTCCGGGTTGAGGCGGCAGAGCGCGCGGCTGATGCCGTGGCGGATCGCACCGGCCTGGCCGGAGAGCCCGCCGCCCTTGACGTTGACGTTGACGTCGAGCTTGTCCTTCTGCTCGACGAGGTCCAGCGGCTGCCGAAGCACCATCTTCGCCGTCTCGCGACCGAAGTAGTTGTCGATCGTGCGGTCGTTGATGGTGATGACGCCCGTGCCGGACTTGATGTGGACGCGCGCCACGGACTCCTTGCGCCGACCGGTCCCGTAACCCTTCTGCAGCTGCTCAGCCATCGTGTTCCTCGTTCGTCACCCTGCCGCGAGGCAGGAGAAAGCTCAGGCGTTGACCTTGTACTCGACCGGCTGCTGCGCCTTGTGCGCGTGCTCGACACCCGGGTAGACCTTCAGCTTCTTCATCAGCTGGTGGCCCAGGTTGTTGCGCGGAAGCATGCGGCGCACGGCGTTGATCACCAGATCCTCGGGGTGCTTCTCGCGGAGCTTCTCCGCGGTCGTCACCTTGAGTCCGCCGGGGTGCAGGGAGTGACTGTAGTAGACCTTCTTCTGCTCCTTGGTCCCCGTCAGCTTCACCTTGGCGGCGTTGATGACGATGACGTGGTCGCCTGCATCGAACGAGGGCGTGTAGCGGGGGTTCGTCTTGCCCTTGAGGATGCTGGCGATCTGGCTCGCGGCCCGCCCGAGGACCTTGCCCTCGACGTCCACGATGAACCAGCGACGCTTGATGTCGGCCGGCCTTGCGCTGTAGGTGCCCATCTTCTGCTCCGGTCTGCTTGAGAAACCTTCTGCGCGTCCGCCTGGGGCGCCGCGCGAAAGCGGTTCTTTTAGGGGATGGGGCCGGTGCTGTCAAGGCCCTTGCCCGGCTGGCCCCCACCCGTGTCATCCGCGGCCACTCCATACACGATGTGGCAGCGTCCGCCCAGACATTCCAACCGCGACGCCGGACACGCGCCGGGGAGGCAGCGCCCGGGCCGGGCGCAGTCGTGCTCCCGGTACCACTGTGCCGCGGCGGCCTTGGGGACCGCCTCGTCGCGACGACCGACCCCGCCGCCGGAGCAATCGCAGACGCAACCCACCGCCTCGCAGTCCGTCGCCACGCGGCACGCCGACGAGTCGGGGACGAGGCCCATCGCGGCGCCCTGGGCATCGGCACCGGGTGTGGAGGTCTGCCCTTCGGGCGCGGGGCTCCGGGGACAGGCCAGGAGGAAGAGCAGGCTGCCGACCGCGATGGGGGTGCGCATGTTCCCTCCCAGAGGAGAGCGACAGTGCACCCGCAGGAGGGCGCGAGCAAGCAGGCGAACTGCCTGCTTGACGCGGCGCCCCGCGACGGGAACGCTTCCCGCCTTCCACGCCCGGGGAGTCCGATGACCGTCCACTACCGCGTCCGCGTCGCCAACCCTCACGAGCACCTCCTCGAGGTGCAGGCCACCTTCCAGGCCGACGGCCCGCTGGAGCTGTGGCTCCCGGTCTGGACGCCGGGGAGCTACCTCGTGCGCGAGTACGCGCGCCACGTCCAGGACTTCGAGGCGCAGGACACCGCGGGGCGCCCGCTCCCCTGGGCGCGCGTGGACAAGAACACCTGGCGCCTGCCCCGCCCGGAGAGCGGCGCCGCGCAAGTCCGCTACCGGGTCTACGCGAACGACCTCACCGTGCGCACCAACCACCTCGAGGGCGGTCACGCCTACCTCAACGGCGCCGCGACCTTCGTCACCAGCGACCGGCACCGGGCCGAGTCCTGCGAGCTCACGGTCGAGGTCCCCGAGGGCTGGAACGTCCATTGCGCCCTGCCCCGCGGCCCGGCCGGCGAGCTGCGCGCGGCCGACTACGACGAGCTGGTGGACTCCCCGGTAGAGGCTGGCCCGCACCCGGCGCTCGAGTTCACCGCCGCGGGCAAGCCGCACCAGCTGGTGGTGTGGGGCGAGGCGGGCGCGGGAGCGGCGCAGCTCACGGCGGACCTGAAGACCCTGTGCGAGCTGGAGGCCGAGCTCTTCGGAGGCCTCCCCTTCGACCGCTACCTCTTCCTGCTGCTGCTCACCGACAAGGGGCGCGGCGGGCTCGAGCACGCGGCCAGCTGCACCCTGCTCGCCCCGCGCACCGCCTTCCGCCCGCGCCGCGCCTACGAGGACCTGCTCGCCCTCGCCGCGCACGAGTACTTCCACCTCTGGAACGTGAAGCGCATCAAGCCGCGCGCCCTGGTCCCCTTCGACTACCAGCGCGAGAACTACACCACCCTGCTCTGGGCCATGGAGGGCATCACCAGCTACTACGACACCCTGCTCCTGCGCCGGGGCCGCTTCATCGACGCGGGGCGCTACCTCGCGCGGCTGGGCGAGGCCATCACCTCGCTGGAGTCCTCGCCGGGGCGGCGCGCGCAGACCCTGGTGGAGGCCAGCCGGCTCGCGTGGATCAAGCACTACCGGCCCGACGAGAACTCGCCCAACAGCGCCATCAGCTACTACGTGAAGGGCGAGGTGGTGGCCGCGCTGCTCGACCTGGAGATCCGCCGGCGCAGCGGCGGCGCGCGCTCCCTCGACGACGTGATGCGCCTGCTCTGGACGCGCTTCGGCGACGGCTCCGGCGTCCCCGAGAACGGCGTCGAGGCTGCGGCGAGCGAGGTCGCGGGCACCGACCTCTCCGCCTTCTTCGACCGCGCGCTGCGCAGCACCGAGGAGCTGGACTACGGCGTCTTCGGCTCGGCGGGACTCGTCCTCAAGCGCCGCGGGCGCCGCAGCGGCTCGGACCGGGGCGGGACGCCCGCGGAGTCCGACGAGCCCGACCGCCCGTGGCTGGGCGTGGAGCTCAAGTCGAGCGACCGCGCCACCGTCTCCACGGTCTACACCGGCTCTCCGGCGGCCCGCGCGGGGCTGTACGTCGACGACGAGGTCCTGGCCCTCGACGGCTACCGCGTCACCAGCGGCACGCTGCCGGACCGCATCGAGGAGCGGGTGCTGGGCGAGAAGGTGCGCCTCACCCTCTTCCGCCGCGACCAGCTCCTGGAGCTCGAGATCCAGCTCGAGCCCCGGCCGCTCACCGCCTGCTGGCTGGAGAAGGTCGCCCAGCCCAGCCCCGCGCAGCGCGCGCTCTACGAAGCCTGGCTCCAGGAGTCGTTCGAGTGAGCCGCCGCCGACGCCTCGACCTCCTCGCACTCCTCGCGCTCGCCGGCGTGCTCTGCGCAGGGTGCGACGTGGTCCACCGCGAGCGCGAGAAGCTCTCCGGCCGGATGGCGCGCGCGGGGCTGACCCAGCAGGTGAAGACGCTGGGCCTGGACACGGTGCGGTTCTGGGCGGGCGGCCAGGCCTCGCCCACGCAGCCGACGCTGGTGCTGGTCCAGGGCTTCGGGGCGGACGCGCTGTGGCAGTGGACGCCGCAGGCGGAGACCTTCGCGAAGACGCGGCGGGTCATCGTCCCCGACCTGCTCTGGTTCGGGGGCTCCTCGTCCAGCTCGCGCGACTTCTCGCTCGAGCACCAGGCGACCGCGCTCCTGGCGCTGCTCGACGCCCTGGGCGAGCGGCAGGTGGACCTGGTGGGCATCTCCTACGGCGGCCTCGTCTCGTTCCAGCTGGCGAGCGTCGCCCCCGCGCGAGTACGCAAGCTGGTCCTGGTGGACAGCCCCGGCTGCGCCTACCGGCGCGCGGACCTCGACGCCATGCTCGCCCGGTTCGGCAAGGCCGATGCGACCGAGCTGTTCGTGCCCCGCACCGCAGCGGACGTGGAGGTCCTCCTCGCCCTCGCCTACGAGCGCCCGCCCTGGACGCCCGGGTTCGCCCGCAAGCAGGTGCTGGGCGAGCTGTACACCCGCTGGGCCGAGGAGCAGCGCGGGCTGCTCGAGTCGCTGACCGGGTCGATTGAATCCCGCCCGGGGTGCGACCAGGCCCCCGCGCTCCCCACGCTGCTCGTGTGGGGAAGGAACGACGCGGTGTTCCCACTGGAGCTCGGCGAGCGG
Organism: uncultured Myxococcaceae bacterium; assembly: GCA_964485035.1. Lineage (GTDB taxonomy): Bacteria > Myxococcota > Myxococcia > Myxococcales > UBA5297 > CAZAIE01. The sequence continues at coordinate 7,215 of CAZAIE010000196.1, forward strand.
CTCGCGAAGAAGCTCGGCGCACGGGCGAGGCTCGAGGTCATCGAGCGGGCCCGCCACGCGCCCAACCTGGAGCACCCCGCGGCGTTCGACGCGCTGCTCGCGCCGTTCCTGGACGCCGAGGCTCCCGGCCGGAGCCCAAGCGAGTAGGAGCCCCAACCCCATGGTCCTGGCCCTCTTCTCCGCCGTCGCGCTGGTGATGGCGCTGTTCCTGCTCTCCCTGCACGCCCTCTCGAAGACGGGTGTGCCGGTGCGCGCCACGCCGCCGGAGGCCGTGCAGGCCGCGCTGGATTTGCTCTCGCTCAAGGACGGCGAGCGCTTCGCGGACCTGGGCTGCGCGTTCGGACAGGTGCTGCGCGCCGCCCGCGCGCGAGCGGACGTCGAGGCCCGCGGCTGGGAGCTGAACCCCTTCGCCGCCGCGGTGGCCTTCCTGCGCTCGGACCGCCGCACCCGCGTCCGCTTCGGCGACTTCCTCCACGCCCCCACCCGCGAGCTGGACGCGGTCTACTTCTACCTGATGCCCCGCTTCCTCGAGCGCCACCAGGGCTGGCTGGAGCAGGCGTTCGCCCCAGGGACCCGGGTGGTGGCCATCGACTTCCCGGTGCCCGGCTGGAAGAGCGTCGACCGCCGCGAGGTCGGGCCGCTGCGCCAGCCGGTGCACCTCTACGTCATCGGCCGGCACCGCTGACGAGGACCGCTTGCGCGGCCCCGAAACCCTGCGATTGGGGCATGCGCCCCGGCGCAGCGACGCGGTAGAGTGCGCGCCATGTCCCAGCCATCGATGTACCAGGAGTCCCTGCGGGCCTTCCTGAAGCCGATCCTGAAGTACCTCGACGACGACTCGTGCTCGGAAATCATGATCAACGGACCGACCGAGATCTGGATCGAGTCCAAGGGCAAGGTGATGCTCACGGACGCCAAGTTCACCGAGGAGGGGCTGCTCGGCGCCTCCCGGAACATGGCCCAGTTCGTCGGCCGCATCCTCAACGACGAGCGCCCGCGCCTGGACGCACGCCTCCCCGACGGGTCGCGTATCCACATCGTGCTCCCGCCCATCGCGCGCAAGGGCACCACCATCTCCATCCGCAAGTTCATGCAGGGGCGCCCCGGCATCGACAAGCTCGTGGAGTGGGGCTCGATGACCCCGCAGATGGCCTACTTCATCAAGGCGCTGGTGCACACCAAGCTGAACATCGTGGTGGCCGGCGGCACCGGCTCCGGCAAGACGACGCTCTTGAACATCGTCTCCACGCTCATCCCCAACGACGAGCGCATCCTCACCATCGAGGACTCGGCCGAGCTGCAGATGCAGCAGGACCACATCGTCCCCTTCGAGTCCCGCCCCGCCGACAAGTTCGGCAAGGGCGAGGTGAACATGGGGCACCTCCTGCACTCCGCGCTGCGTCTGCGCCCCGACCGCATCGTCGTCGGCGAGGTCCGCGGCGGCGAGGCCTTCGACCTGATGCAGGCGATGAACACCGGCCACGGCGGCTCCATGGCCACCACGCACGCCAACACCCCCACCGACACCCTGCGCCGCCTGGAGTCGCTCTGCCTCATGGCCTCGGTGGAGATGCCGATGGTGGCCATCCGCTCGCAGGTGGCGAGCGCCATCAACATCGTCATCACCTGCGAGCGCTTCCACGACGGCTCCCGCCGCACCACCGCCATCGGCGAGGTGCTGCCGCTCGACGAGAAGGGCGACTACCGGACGCAGGCGCTGTTCGTGTACTGCCCGACGCACAAGGACGAGAGCGGCAAGATCCACGGGTACCACGCGCCCACCGGGATCATCCCCACCTTCCTCGGCCGGCTCCAGGCGCACGGCTTCCCGGACATCGACGAGAAGTTCTTCGACCCGGCGACCTACGGGGTGCCACCCCCGCCGAACCTCTTCGCCGAGAAGCTGGAGACGAGGTGGGCCCCGACGCTCAAGCACCGCGAGCACGGCGAGCAGGACCCGGCGAACATCAAGGAGGCGATGGCCCGCGCGAAGGAGTTCGCCGAGCTCAAGGAGCGCGAGCACAAGGAGAAGGTGAAGGCCGGGACCTTCCTCGGCGGGTACAAGTTCGTCGACGACCACCCGCACGGCACCGCCC
>CAZAIE010000197.1:0-9308 GCA_964485035.1 uncultured Myxococcaceae bacterium
CGACGGGACTGGCCATGGGCGGCGCGGGCGGAACCGGCGGCGCAGGGGGCACGCCATGACCAGTCTTCCGGTCGCGCTGCTCGCCGCCGCGGCGCTCGCCGCGGAGCCCTGGACCGAGGCCCGCGCGGTCCAGGTCGCGCTGGACCAGAGCGCGACCCTCGCCGCGATGCGCGCCCAGGTGCAGGAGCAGCGCGCCAACGTGGAGCTGGCGACCCCGGTCGAGAACCCCGACCTGCGCATCTCCAACTTCCGGTCGGACCGGCTGCTCTCCCCGGCCTTCTCGCAAGCCGGCTACGTGGACCCGCCGTTCGAGGACGTGACCTTCGCGCTGCGCTGGAAGCCGCCCAACCTCACCGCCTGGTCGGCCCAGCGCGCGGAGGCGGAGCGGCGGGTGGAGTACGCCGAGGCCGAGCTGCTCGATGCCCGGGCCGAGCTGGCGGCGCGGGTGCGGACGCTGCACGCGACGGCGCTGGGGCTCGCGGCCCAGCGGGCGCTGGCGCAGGGGGCGCTGACCCGCCGGGACGAGCTGCGGACGCTGGTGCGGCGGCGCCTGGAGCAGCACGCGGCGAACGTGCTGGACCAGAGCCTCACCGACCTCGACTACCTGGAGGCGCTGGCCAGCCTGCAGGACCTGGAGAGCAAGGAGCGGCTGGCGGTGCACGAGCTGCGGCTGTTGCTGGGGCTCGCGCCGGAGGCGCCGCTGGAGCTCGAGAGTGCGCTGCCGGCCTGCGCCGCGCCCACCCGGGGCCCGGAGGCGCTGGTGGCCCAGGCGCAGGCCCGCAGCGCGAAGCTGCGCGGGTTCGGGGCGCGGCTGGCCGAGCTGGAGGCGGAGCGGCGCGGGCTGGACCTGTCGCTGCTGCCGTGGCCGAACTTCCTGCAGCTGGGCTACACGCTGGGCGCCGGTGGCGAGGACCAGGGTCACTTCTCGCTGCGGGTGGGCGTGCCGCTGCCGCTCTTCGACTGGAAGCGGGCGGAGGTGCGGGCGGTGGACGCGCAGCGGGCGCGGGTGGAGGCGGAGCAGCGCGCGAAGCAGGAGCAGCTCGCCAGCCAGGTGCGGCGCGCGGCCGAGGAGCTCGCGGCGCAGGCGGCGCTGGTGCAGCGCTACCGCGAGGCCGAGCCGGTGCTGGACGATGGCCTGGTGCGGCTCAAGCGCTCGCTCGAGGTCTCGGAGGTGGACCTGCTCCAGATCGCGCTGGTGCAGACGCGGGTGCTGGCCGCGCGGCGCGCGGGGCTCAAGGCGGCGCTGGAGTGCCGGTACACGCAGATCGAGCTGGACCGGCTCACCGGGTGCGCCGAGGCGTGGCGCTGACCAGCACCCCTTGCGCCTTCATCGGTGAGTCCGTGGAACCGGTCCTCTCGTTCTCGGGGTGGAAGGACCACCGCGAGGGCCGCCCAGGGGCGGCCCGGTGCTGGAAGGTGCAGGCGAGCGCGACCGCAGCTCCACGAGCAGAACGGCAAGTGCCGGGTGCGCCGTTCGGCGGCCCGACTACCCCTTCCGATACGCGATGGCGTGGCGCCGCAGCTCCCTCATCCCCGCGAGTCCCAGCCGCTCGTTGATGCGCGAGCAGTACGACTCCACGGTCCGCGGGCTGATGGCCAGCTGCTCGCCGATCTCCGCGAGGCCGAAGCCCTGGCCCAGCAGGTCGTAGACCCGGCGCTCCTGCATGGAGAGCGAGTCCACCCCCGCGCCCTTGCCGGAGGACAGCCGCGCCGCGAGCGCCGCGGCGATGCGCGGGCTCAGGTAGCGCTCCCCGGCGTGGACCGCGCGCACCGCCTCGACCAGCACCGAGGCCGGGTCCCGTTTGTTCACGAAGGCCAGGGCTCCCGAGGTCAGCGCGCGCTCCACCATCGCCGGCTCCTCGTGCATCGAGTACACGAGGCACGGCAGCGGGGGCTGGCGCGTCTGCAGCTTCTCCACCAGCGCGAGGCCGCTGTCGCCCGCCAGCGAGATGTCCACGATGACCACGTGGCAGGGCACCGTCTCCAGCGCCTTCTCCGCCTCCGCCGCCGACTCGGCCTCGCCGGTCACCACGATGGACTGCTGCTGCAACAGCAGGCTCAGGCCCTGCCGCACTGCCGGGTGGTCCTCGACCATGAAGACCTGGATCTGGGTGTCGTTCATTGCGTGTTCCCCGGGGTTGAGGGTTGTGAGCGTAGCAGCCGGCAGACCACGCGTGTGCCGCGCGGCACGCCGGGTTCGAGGGAGAGGGTGGCCCCGATGGTGAGGGCGCGGTGCTTCATGATGCGCAGCCCCAGCCCCTCGCTGCGCGGCTCGGCGGGCAGCCCCACGCCGTCGTCTTCGACCGAGAGTTCGACGAGGTCCGGCTCCTGCCGCAGCCGCAGGACGAGGCGCGTGGCGCCGGCGTGCTTGAGCGCGTTGGCCACCGCTTCCCGGGCGATGCGCAGCAGCTGGCCGCCCTCGGTGGCGCTGGGGTCCGCGCCGTCGCCCAGCTCCTCGAAGGTGCAGGGGTGCTTCAGCTCCGCGGCCACCGCGTGCGCCAGCTCCGCGAGCCGGTCGCCCAGCGCGCCCACGTCCTCGTCCGAAGTGCCCAGGCCTCGCGCGAGGTCGTGCGCCTGGCTGAGGGCGTTCTCCACCAGCTCGCGGATGGCCCGCAGCTGCTGGGGGTCGTTGGGCCCGCTCGCCGACTCCAGCACCTCCAGCCGCAGCCGTGCCCCGGTGAGCTGCTGGCAGAGCCCGTCGTGCAGGTCCCTGCCCAGCAGCCGGCGCTCGCGCTCGACCAGGTCCAGCACCTCGCGCTCCAGCTGCGCCCGCTCCGCCACCACCGAGGTCAGCTCGCCGTACATCGCCTCGGACCGCGCCGTGGCCAGCCGCTCGGACGCCACCAGCTGGCTCTGCAGCCCCTGGAACTGCTCGATGAGCAGGAGGGTGGGCACCAGCAGCATCAACATCACCCCGAGCTGGATGACCCAGAGCGAGAGCCCGGTGTCGTCGTGCACCGCCAGATAGCCGTCGAGCTGGCCGCTGGAGGCGAGCCACCCAAAGAGCGCGTGCAGCGAGAGGCTCAGACCCGCCGCCGCCCGCCCCGCCGCCGGGTGCACCAGCACCTGGGCGATGAACGGCATGATCAGGAGGTAGAGGCGCCCCGAGCCCGGCAGGCCGAAGCGCACGAACGCCACCACCCCCAGCGAGTAGCCCACCGCGACCAGCAGCGCCGCGCGCACCCCCGGCGGGACCCGCCGCGCGGCGAGCAGCAGCCCCATACCCACCAGCACGGTGACGTAGAACGCCTTCAGCGCGAGGGGGGCGTAGAGGTCGGGCGAGGTCACCACTCCGAAGAGCAGCGGGAGGTAGGTGGCGATCAGCGCAGCGAGCAGCGTGTCGGTGGCGCGGACACGCCACCGCGACATCTGTTCCTCCAGGGGCTGCGCGATCGACTCCGTCTCCACCTGACGTGGCTCCGCTGCGTCTGCGGACGGCCCGACGCGGACATGGCACTACCGCACCGGCCCCCCGAACGAAAGAAGGGTTCTCACCTACGTCCGCCGGGCGTCGCGGGCCTCGCCCGTTTGGGGTGGCGGTCGTCACGCCTTCGGTCGACGGACTTGGGGAAACCCGCTGGATCCGCCAGGGAACTGCGGCCATCCTCGGCGGGTGCACGCGCTGCTGCTCACCCTGGCCCTGGTGGCCGCGCCCGATCCGGACGCGGGCCTCGTCGTCGAGTTCGAGGACTGGACGGGCGCGACCCTGGCGTTCACCCGCGCCGCGCTTCCACCAGGGCGGTGGTACTCGCTGATGCGGCCGCTGTCGGGCGAGCGGCGGACGCAGGCGCTGAAGCTCGCGGTGCGCGAGGCCCGGCGCTATCCGCGCGGGTACCTGCGGGCCATCGGGCTCAAGACCTTCGGCCTCTTCTCGGCATGCGGGGCGAAGGTGAACGACGGCTTCCACGAGTGGTCGGAGGAGCTCGGGGGCTACGCGTACCTGGGCATGTGGGACCACCGCACCGCGGCGATGGCGGCCTACTACGACGAGGACTCGCTGGTGCGGACGTTCCACCATGAGGTCTTTCACCACGTGGACGCGACGCGGGACGGGGTGACCTCCGACAGGGCGCACTTCGCGGACTCGCGGGAGCGGCTGGCGGCGGCGCTGTCCGGCAAGAGCCCAGGCGCGCCCCTGGCGCTGTCCCCCGAGGATCGGGAGGGGTTCGAGGCGGCGTCTGCGGGCCGGCCGGCGACGCTGGTGGGACCCGTGAGCCCGTATGCACAGAAGGCGGCCATCGAAGACCGAGCGGAGACGGCGCGCTGGCTGATGATGCACCTGCCGCAGGCACTCCTGCAGATCGCCCGGGACCCCAAGTCGCCCGAGGCGCAGCGGCTGCTCTTCACGCTCGACGCGTATCGCCGCGCGGCGCCGCGGGCGGGGGCGGACCGGGCCTGGTTCGTGGCCGCGGCCCGAAGGCAGTGAGTCCAGGCGGTCGTGCGTTGCGCGGAGGCCGGCGACTCCAGACTTCAGGAGTGAGCTTCTGGCTCGCTGAGGGGTGCCGCCATCGCCGTGAGCGGCTGCTCGGAAGCGCTGGCCCGGAAGGGAAAGGGACGGTCCACGGAGTGCTGCCGGCGGGAGCCCGACGAGAGTTCCTGGAACGGGGCTCTGCAACTGCAACGAGCTGACCGCTCGGCCTCTCCCTTTCGGTGACACCCGGACCGAGCCTGACTGGACGCGCTCCCACGCGACACGCGAGCCCGCCGAACGGACTATGCGTCCTCGTACACTCCGGCCTCGCGCAGTACTCGACGCACCCCGTCGGCGCGCGCCTTGAGCGCGGCATGGGTGGGCACCTCCAGCTCCAGCCTCTTTGCGACCGCGGCGAGCAGTCCGCGCTCCTTCCCGTCGACGTAGCCGTCGATGGCCGCGGCGTCGCACAGCCCCTCGAGGAATGCGCGCGCCTGCCAGCTCTTCGGTTCGAGCGTCGCTTCTGGGGCCGGCGTTTCGCCGGTGAGCACCGGAAGCACGTCGCCGTAGGGGATGTCCCAGCGCTGGCAGCAGAGCCGCACCAGCGCGCGCTCGGCCCGAGTCACGTGCCCGTCGGCGCGCACCACCCCGGCGATCATCTGGAGCAGGCGCCGCCGCTCGTCCACGAACTTGAACGCGGGCAGGAAGGGCACCACCGCCTGCTGCAGCGTGGCCCGCGAAGAGCGCCACGCCATCCAGTCCTCCATCGGCCGGGCGTCCCGCAGCACGAAGTCGTGCCGCCCCGGCTCCGCGGGCGCGCCGCAGTAGGTGCACACCACCGCGTCGTCCTGGAAGGCGGCCTTGCACGCGTGGCAGCGGTCGCTGGAGACACCCGTCTCCACGCTCGAGGCCAGCCCGCGCTCGCGCGCCAGCGTGAGCACGGTGGCGAAGGACGCCGGCTTCATACACGGCGGTGAGTCGGCCGCGAACTCCGCCACCCGGCCGCTCCAGCGCACCCGCACCGCCACCTCGTCGTGGCCCTCGTCGGTGTCCAGGTCCATGAGCAGCACGTCGACCCCGGCCACCACCACGTCGCTGGTCCAGCGCCGCTTGGTTCCGCGGGCGAGCCGCTCGGCCTCCTCCTGTAGCGCCTGCAGCAGCTCTGGCGTCGCCAGGCGGCGGGCCAGCTCCGGGCGCCGCTCGGCGCGCGCGTGCAGCCACTTCCAGAACACCAGCGCCGCCCGGTCCTCCACCGCCTCGGGGCTGAAGGCCGGGTCGCGGGCCACCATCGCCTCGAAGCCGGTGAACTGGCGCCACGGCCCCCGATACACTTCGTAGTCCAGCCGCTGCGCCAGCACCCAGCCGTACGCGCCCGAGTTCAAGATCGCCTTGCAGTGCGTGCACAGGTTCGCCGCGCCGCCGGCGAACGGCGCCCCGCAGTTGGGGCACCTGCCCGGGGATTGGCCGGCCAGCGTCTTCGCGGTCGGCCGCCGCACGAACACCCAGACCTCGGTGTGTAGCGCCGGCGCCTTGCCCGAGGTCAGCGCCGCGAGGTTCGCGGCCGGGGTCTTCGCCGGCGCCTCCACCGGCCGCGAGGTCCAGGACACCCGCACGTGGAGGGCGTCGAAGTGCGGGTCGCTGAAGGCGCCCACCGTCCGCACCTCGCGCAGCGTCGGCTCGCCGTGGAAGACGCGGCGTCCCTGCGATTCCTCCAGCGCCAGCTCCACCGCGGCGCGCCGTGCGACCGCGTCCGAGACCTCGTGCCGCGGCGGGACCTCGCCCGCGGCCCTCGCCGCCACCACCCGCGCAAAGAGGCCGGTCACCTGCTGCTCGAACCCGGCCTGGTCGAAGTCCGGGTCGCGCGCCTTCAGCTTGGCCAGCTCCTGGGCGAGCACTGAGGCCGAGGGCGGCAGCTCCAGCTTGTGGATCGCCTCCAGCACGATGCGGTTGCGCTTCCAGTCCTGGTAGGCGAGCACCACCGCCAGCAGCCCGCCGAGGACGACGGCCCCCACCGCGGCTGGGGCCCAGTGGAGGGCGGCCTCGGCGAGGCTCTCCTGCTCGAAGACGTTGGCGACGGGGGCAGCGGCGGCGAGGAGCGTGGGGATCATGGAGTCGAAGAATGCCAGATCCGGCCGGCCCCGCGCCCCGCTCCCCGAATGACCAGTTGGCCCGAGCCGGTTTCCATGCGACACCACCAGCCCCAAGGAGCCGACGATGCGCACTCGAATCCTCCTCTTCGCCATGCTTTGCCTCGGCCTCGCCGGCTGCGGCGCCGCCGCCAACTCCGAGGACGCCGGCGAGACCTCGGCCGATGCCGCGACGGTCGGCGCCGACGCGTCGTCCCATGCCGACGCCGCGACGACGGCCCCGGATGCGGGACAGGTCCTCGACGCGGGCGGGTGTCCCACGGGCCGGACTTCCTGCGGCACCGCCTGCTGTGCCTCGGGCGAGACCTGCAACGCCGCGGCGTCGACCTGCACGGCCCAGACCCAACTCCAGCGCTGCTACTCACAGGCGGGCTTTGCGAGCAACGCCTTCGCCTCCGAGAGCAGCTACCTCGTCGACGAAGACGGGTACGAGTACCAGGCGAACCACAAGCTCGACACCCCGTATGCCCAGTCGATCTCCGTGGCCATCTACCCGGCCTCGGCCAGCACCCAGCTGGTGGGGACCTTCGACCTCGCCGCCGAGCCGTTCGACTACTCGAAGTGCGAGCGCTGCGTCCTCGTCACCGCGGCCCGCACCGCGACTGACCAGAAGCGCTACCTCGCGAAGTCGGGGACGCTCACCACCACCGAGGTCACCAACCAGAAGATCACCGGGAGCCTCAAGGACGTCCGCCTGCTCGAGGTGGACATCGACGAGAAGACGCTGGCCACCAAGCTGGTCCAGGGCGGCTGCGAGCTCTCGCTCCCCGCGCTCTCCTTCAAGTACGCCCCGGCGGTGGTGGACCCCCGCATCGCCCAGTGCTTCCTGCCCGACAGCTTCGCCCCGACCCAGTTCGTGGACTTCATCTACGAGTACACGGTGAACGCCTCGGGCTGGTTCTACCGGGCGATGGAGCTGCCCGCGGCGGCCGGCATCCCCGCGCTCACGCTCTTCATCGAGGTGTACGAGACGGGCACCGGCACCTTCCCGCTCGCCGGCGCTGAGACCAACTGCAAGACCTGCATGCACATGGTGCTCATCGAGGCGCAGGCGACCTCCGGGAAGATCAAGAAGTACGTCAGCTCGGGCGGCAACCTGGTGCTCACCCAGTTCAGCGACTCCCTCATGGTGGGCCGGCTCGAGAACGTCACGCTGGTGGAGACGACGGTCCAGGGCAGCATCTTCACGCCGGTCCCGGGCGGGTGCTCGACGCGCATCGACGCGCTCGAGTTCGACAGCCGGAACGAGACCAAGTAGCGGGACGACCCGCCGGGGGGGCGGAAAACCCCGGGTTGCCGCAAGCGGTCGATCTTCCTACGGTTGGGGACGTGGACGGTCCGGGGGTGGCCCGATGTGCTCAGCGCGGACGCTGGCGGTGTGGCTGTTGGTCTTCGGGTTGGGAGGAGCGGGCACGGCGCGCGCCGACGACCCCGGCCACCAGCAGGTGCTGGTGCTGCACAGCTACCACCTCGGCTACGTCTGGACCTCGAACCTCCACGACGGCCTGCTCTTGGTGCTGCGCGCCTCCCAGCGCGACGTGGACGTGCGCACCGAGTACCTGGACTGGAAGCACTTCCCCACCGAGGAGAACCTGCAGCGCCAGCGCGAGAGCCTGCGCGCCAAGTACGGCTCCTTCCGCTTCGACCTGGTGCTGACCACCGACAACAAGGCCACCGAGTTCGCCCTGGCCCATCGCGACGAGCTGTTCCCCGGCGCGCCCATCGTCTTCACCGGGTTCAACGGCTGGCGCCCGGAACTCTTTGCTGGGAAGCCGAAGGTGACCGGCGTGGCCGAGGTGGTCGACGTGGGCGGCACGCTGAGGATGGCGCTGGACCTGTTCCCCGGGTCCCGGCATGTGACCGTGGTCTGCGACCGCACCGAGACCGGCCGCGCGGTCTGCGACGAGGCGCGCCGGGTGCTGGCCCAGGCGCCGGCGGGGGTGCAGGTCGGCTACCTGGGCGACGCCGAGAGCACCGACGAGGTGCTGGCGGCGCTGGCGGCCACGCCGGAGGACACGGTGGTGCTGGTGGGGCCCTTCAACCAGGACCGCACCGGCCGCTTCCTCGACCTCTGGGAGCTGGCGGACCTCGTCCGCGCCCGGGGCATCCACCGGCCGGTGTTCCACCTCTACCAGGAGGCCCTGCGGCACGGCGTGCTCGGGGGCAGCATGATGAGCGGCGTGCGCCAGGGCGAGGCGGCGGGCGAGGTGGTGCTCCGGGTCCTCTCCGGGGTCGAGCCCGAGCGCATCCCGGTGGCCAACGTCCCCACCGTGGTGCGCGCCGTGGACTTCCGGGAGATGCAGCGGTTCGGCCTGGGGGAGGACCGCATCCCCGCCGACTGCGAGGTGCTGAATCCGCCGCGCTCCTGGTACGAGCAGCACCGCGGGCTGGTGCTGGGCGCCCTGGTGCTCTCGCTCCTGGCCCTGGTGTCGGTCACGGTGCTGCTGCTCTTCCGCATGAGCGCCGAGCGGGTGGCGCGCCGCAACGCCGAGCAGCTCCAGGCGCTGGTGAACGGGATGCCCATCCTCGCCTGCGCGTTCGACGCCTCCCGTCGGCTCCGGGTCTGGAACCGCGCCTGCGAGGGGACCCTGGGCTACTCCATGGCCCAGGCCGCGGAGGCGCTGGCGGGGCAGGAGAGCTGGGGCCGGGTGGTGGAGCTGGCGCTGGGCCGCGCCGACGTCCCGGCGCTGGAGCTGGAGCTGCGCGACCGCTCCGGGGAGGCGCGCACCATCCGCTGGTTCAGCGAGGCG
>CAZAIE010000198.1:0-9301 GCA_964485035.1 uncultured Myxococcaceae bacterium
GGATGGACGTGGGCGAGTCGAAGCAGGTGCAGGTGCCGGCCGTCGAGGCCTACGGCGAGCGCGACCCGGAGAACGTCCAGGAGATCTCCAAGGACCACTTCGGCGACCGCGCGGTGAAGGAGGGCGACGAGTTCGTGGCCATCGACGACCACCACAACGAGCTTCCGGTGCGCATCGTGAAGGTGGCCGGGGACAAGGTGACGGTGGACTTCAACCACCCGCTCGCGGGCAAGACCCTGTTCTTCTCGGTGTCGGTGAAGGACGTGCGCGAGGCCACCGCGGAGGAGCTGGCGCACGGGCACGCCCACCACGGTGGCCACGGGCACGGCGGCTGCGGCGGGCACGAGGAAGAGGGCTGCGGGAGCGGCGGCTGCTGCGGGGGCTGCCACTGACGGCAACCCGCGCCCGGGACGGTTACTCTCCCCTCGGCTCATCGGGGGCCCCATGAACGAGCCGTCCCTGCATCCGGCGGAGGTCCTCGTGGCCGAGGACGACGCGGTGGTGCGCGCGATGCTGCGCGACATCCTCCGCGGTGCAGGCTGCTCGGTCCACCTTGCCTCCGATGGGGGCGAGGCCTTGGCTCTGGCAGCGCGCCAGCCCCTGGACCTCGCCCTGCTGGACGTGATGATGCCGGTGGCCGACGGCTTCGAGGTCTGCCGCCAGCTCAAGGAGCGGGCGCAGCGCGAGGGGCGGATCCAGCCGGTGCTGATCCTCACTGCGCTCGACGACCACGACTCGCGGGTCCAGGGCCTCGCCCTGGGCGCCGACGAGTACATGGCCAAGCCCTTCGCCATCGACGAGCTGCTGCTCCGCGTCCGCTCGCTGGTGGAGCGCAAGCGCTCGTTCGACGAGCTCTCGCGGCGCTACCACCACGCCGAGCGCCTGGGGGAGATGCAGCGCCGTCTGGCCGCCTTCCTGGTCCACGACTTCAAGAACCCCCTGGCGGCGCTGGAGGCGAACCTCGAGCTGCTCCAGCGCCACGCCGGGAGCCTGGACCCCAAGGGCCAGCGCTTCCTGGACGACGCCGCCAACTGCACTCGGCGCCTCTCCAACCTGGTGGTGACCCTGCTGGACGTCTACCGCCTGGAGGAGGCCGGGGTGCCGCTGCGCCGCGAGCGTGTCCCCGCGACCCGCGCCCTCTCTACCTGTGCCGCCGAGTTCGAGCCCCTCGCCCGGCTCAAGGGCATCCGCCTGGAGGTGCGGGTGGAGCCCGAGTCCCTGGCCTGCAACGCCGACCCCTCGCTGGTGCAGCGGGTGCTTGGGAACCTGGTCACCAACGCCGTCCGCTACACGCCGCAGGGGCGGCGCATCGTCCTCGCCGGGTCGGGAGGTGAGCGCGGCGCGGTGCTCCTCGGGGTCGAGGACGAAGCCCCGCGCATCGCCCCCGAGCACCGCGAGCTGATCTTCGAGAAGTTCGGCCGGGTGGAGACCGAGGCGACGCTGCCCGGCCACGGGCTCGGGCTCACCTTCTGCCGCCTCGCCGCGCGGGCGCACGGCGGGGACGTGTGGCTCGAGGAGGGCGAGGTCGGCAACCGCTTCGTGGTCGCCCTCCCCGCCAGCGGGGCGTAGTCCCTTCGTCCTGAAGTCGTTTTGGGATGGCAAGGACTCCGGGACCGGACACCTGACTGTCGCAACGTCCCTGCTTGCTACTTCGCGTTCGGGACCCGGCCCTTGGGCCCCACGTAGGAGATGCGGGCGACGACCACGTCGGCGGCGCCGCGCGGACGCTGGATGGTCACCTCGTCACCCTCGCGCTTGCCCAGCAGGGCCTTCGCCACCGGGGAGTCCACGGAGATGGTGCCGGCCTTCACGTCGAACTCGTCGGGGCCCACGATGCGCCAGGTGCTCTCGCTGCCGTCCTCGTCCTCGATGGTCACCCATGCCCCGAAGAGCACGCGGTCGGCGTCCAGGCGGGGCTCGACGACGGTCAGCGAGTCGAGGCGCTTGCTCAGGTAGCGGATGCGGCGGTCGAGCTCGCGGAGCTTCTTCTTGCCGTAGATGTACTCGGCGTTCTCGCTGCGGTCCCCCTGGGCGGCGGCGGCGGTGACCTCGGCGGTGACCTTGGGTCGCTCGACCCTCCAGATGTGCTCGAGCTCGTCCTGGAGGCGCTTGAACCCCTCGGCGGTGATGTAGCGGGCAGCCCCCGAAGCGACCTTCTCCTCGGCCTGCTCCTCGGAGAGCGGCTCGTCGGTGAGGGAGGCCTCGTCTTCCTTGGTGAACGCTTTGGACATGGTGGGCTCGGGGATGGCGCTGCAGCGCGAGGAGCCAGTTCTACCGCGCCGCACGCCGGGGGACCACGGGGAGAGCGCACCGCGCCGCTCAGGGAGTCCCGGCGTCGACGCCCCACTGCTTCAGCGGCGGGAGGGGCGCGACGCCTGCATCAAAGACAGAGACGACCGTCTTGCGCTCCTCCACGCGCTGGCGCATGTCGAGCGGCAGCAGACCCGAGACGCTTGCTGCGTCCGGGAAGGGAACCGCAACGAAGCGCTCCGGGAAGACCGTCTTCGCGCCAGTGCCCTTCGCGACCAGTTCGTAGCCCCTCCCCCCAGGGAACAGGGCCTTGACCAACTGGAGCGGAGGAACGTCCCTGCTCATCCAGTACTCGAACGTGTTTCCGTTGTAGACCCGTTTCGCGTACTGGCACTCGAACGTTCCAGCGATGACCTTGAACGGCTTGGGCACTGCAGCCTTGTCGTCTCCCGGCCCCCGGCAGGCCCCTCCAGCCTTGGACGCCACCTGGTCGGGAGGAAGGTAGAAGATGGTGTGGCCCAGCTTGATGTGCATCCCTGCGTTCTCTTCCTCAACCGGCACGCGCAGCGCGATCCGTCCCGACTTCTCGAGCCACATTTCCAGCCAGCGCCGGGTCTTGCCCTCGAAGGGCCCCTCGGCGACGAACACCCGGAACCCCATGCCGGACGGGAGGTTTCGCTCCAGGCCCGCATAGTCGGCCCAGGCCCCAACCGTGGAGTCCTCGACCGCGAAGCCGCGCAAGGTCGACGGGGCGCCGCACATGTCCTGCCCTTCAGCAGCCGACGCGAAGAGAGACACGACCAGGACGGCGAAGACGCGCTTCATGGCTTGGACTCCCCTGCGAGGACCGCGGCCTTCCCCACCCCGTCCCGAAGCAACGTGGGCTCGGCGCGCGGCAACTTGTCACTCACCACCGCAGAGAGCCAGAACCCACGCCGGTCCTTGGGGCAAGCCAGGTAGAGCGTCCCCACCCCATCGCCGGGCCGCAGTTCCCGCACCGGCGTCTCGGCGCCGGGGACGGCGACGACCCGGAACGGGATGGTGCGACCGAACCTGCGAAAGCCGGTGGGAGGAGCCTCTTGGGCCAGCCGCTGCTCGAGGAGACGCGGGTCTGCTGCGCAAGGGTCGGGAAGGCCGCCCAATCGCTCGACGAGGAACTGCAGCGCCCCCATGGCACGATCCGACGGTCCGCCCTGGCCACCGTCGGAGACGAGGCGCAGTGGACCGAACCACATGGTCGCGAGCACCCCGGCGGCAGGCACCAGGTGGGCCCAGTTGGGCATCCGCCAGCGCTGGAAGGTGGCACCTGCGAGCCAGACCGAGTACGCCAGCGCCAGCGTCAAGGCCCCGAGCCCGCAGGCCACGCACGGAACGCTGGGCGCAAAGAAGGCGGAGGAGGTGAGCAACTCGACACTGCGCTTCATCGCCGGTGCGTTTCGCGCCAGCGCCACCACCAGAAAGGCCGAGAAGACGAGGAAACGGAGCCCGTTGAGCATGCTGGAGTTGCGGAGTTCCTACGGAATGGGCAAGCCCAGGACCATCCAGTAGCCATGGATGTAGTGCTGGTAGGCCCGCAGCGCTAGCGGGAGAAAGGCCCCCAGAGCCACGCCGCTGCCGACCATCATCGCGGCCGTGAAGATGGCGTACTCCGTCATCGCCTGACCGGCCTGGGAGAGCCGGTCGGCCCGAAGCGTCTTGAAGCTCTCAAGGCGAAGCATGGTTCTCGCCCTCCCTCACTCCGCCGATCTCGACGGTGATCGCCGAACCTGCACTCGCTCCGCCCCAGTCGCTGATGGTATGCCGCACACGGCGTCCATCCTGATGCACCTCGACGATCCAGCTCCGCTCTCCCGGTCCAGGGGGAGAGAACCGCGCCAAGGACCAACCCCGTACCCCCATCTCGTCGCGAATCCGCGCGGCGGCGTGCGAGGCGATCTCGTTGGGCTCCTGGTAGGTGAGGATCGACTCGCCCTGCCGCTCGGCCGACGACACCCTCAGCAGGCCCAGCGAGGACTGGGTGAGCACCAACTCCTTGCTGAGGTCCACGTCCTCGGCGCGCGCTCCCAGCGGGATGATGGAGGGGAAGACCAGCGAGCGATTGTGGCCACGCTCCATGATGGCGATGACGACCTCGGTGCGACCGTCCTCTCCCAGGGCCGCAACGGTCCAGCCGTGGTCGACGCCGGGTTGAACGGAGGTGACGAGGTCCCGACGCTCGAGCTCGGTCACGTAGAAGTCGCGAACGCTTGCCGCGTCAGCCTTGGCCTCGAAGTACGAGATTCGCAGCGGAATCCCATTGACCGCCATTCCTTCGCCCAGCGGGAACTCCAGGCCACCAGGGAACTCTGGCAGCTCTCCGGGAGCCCAGTAGTGCGCCGGGGCCGCAGCCTGGGCCGGTGGAGTCCCCGGAGCCCCCAGCTCGAGTCCACCGAGGACCAGCCCGAAACCCGCGAGGATGGGAAGCGTTCGCAGCATCCAATTCAATGGTTTCATGGCTGCCTCAGTTGTATTTGCAGGTGCCTTCAGACTGCTGTTCACGCGGACAGCCCAGGAAGAAGCGACCGCGCTTGTTGTACACCTTGTTGTAGGGGCTCTCGTTTGCCTTCACGGTGTCCTTGAACACGTTCGTGTAGTGGTCCCGGATGGTGTTGTGGCCGTCGGGATTGAAGACTTGGAGAGGGTGTGACGAGGACGCGGTCGTCGGGTCCTTCATCTGCTTGGAAGCGACCACCGCATTCAGTGGGTTGTGAAAGTTGAGCACCTTGAAGATGAAGTCCCCGGCGCTCAGGAAGCCCATGTACTGACCGAGTCCCAAGAAGCTCATCCGCTGCACTTGCTTGCAGTAGTCGGTCTTGCACCCGCCGCTCTGGTTCACCTCGACGACCTCGACTCCGGCCTTGAGGTCCCACTGCTCGACGATGAGGGCCTGCTTCACGTTGAGGACGAACTCGTCCTTCATCAGCATCTTCTCGGTATAGAAGGCTGGCATCGTGTTGTGGAGCAGAGTGTTCTTGACCTTGATCTGGACCGAGCCCTTCACCTGGCCCTTGGTGTTGAACCCAAAGTGCCGGAACACCGCGTCGACACCCTGCCCGAGCGGCCCCGTGGAGACTCCCGAGGAGACCGAGACGTTCCAGAGGTCGGTCTCGATGTTCTCCAGGGTGGTCTGGGCCTTGTCCACGGAGAGCGTGAGCGACATGGGCTTGGGGCCCTTCGCGTTGACCACCGTCGGGGTGGCGCTCTGCATGTCGTCGGTCCAGCGCTGCTCGACCTCGTTGAGCAGGGCGGCGCGGACGGCAGGGAACTTGTCGTCGTGCTTGCCTTCCTGCCAGTCACTCAACCCCACCGCGGTCATCTCCCAGACCAGGTAGCGGCCTGCCTCCTGGGCCTTCAGCTTTGCCTGGCCGAGCTCCGCGAAGAACACGGCGTAGAGGGCGGTGGGGACCAGCACGAGAGTGAGCAAGGCGAACTCGGTCGCGGCTGCACCCTGCTCGTTCCACTGGGCTGCCAATAGTCGCTTCATGGTGGCTCCTTCGCTCAGTGGACGATGACTTCGTTGACCAGCGCCTTCATCGGGCCCCCAAGGCCTGGAAGCTTGCTCGTGAACTTCTCGATCTGTGGCTTGATCGGCGCCAGGCGGGCCTTCCAGTAGGGGTTGAAGAGGTTGGGCGGCTCGGCCCAGGCACCCGGTCGGTGGTAGTAGGCCTGTGCCCGCGCCCAACCATTGAGCCCCTCAGCCATGCTGTCGAGCCCGGGGCTCCGTGCGTGGAACTCGGGGTTGACGGGCGACCCGCCACCACCGCTCTCGACGCTGCTCCACTTGAAGCTGCTGTTGCCACTGGTGTCGCCTTGACGCGCCCAGTTCTGCATCTTCTGGGTGTTGTCGCCGAAGCCCAGCAGCGCGATCTTGAAGCGGGCGTCCTTGGGGGCCTTGTTCACCAAGCCCAGGTAGTCGGTCTGGCCGAAGGGGTAGTTCTGGTTGCTCGAATCCGAGATGTTGAAGGAGACATAGCGGGTCATTCCCCAGAACTCGTGGTGGGTGTGGTTCTCACACTTGATGGCCTTGGTCCAGGCATAGTCCGGGCACACCCCGGTCGGAACCAGGTGTCGGCCGTCATAACGGCAGTGGAGACGCTGGCTGCTCTCGTGCGCAGCCTGTACCCCGACGATCTTGGGCTTGCCACCACCCGACACGTAGGAGAGGAAGCCCAGGCCGGCCTTGGCGTGGACTGCCGTGATGAGGGCCCGGCCGCGGGTCATGTTGCTGGAATCGTCGTTCTTGTCCCACACGAAGTTCTTCTCGCCGGAGGAGGCGGTGGCCGAGGACTGCTGCAAGTTGCCGTTCGCGGCCTCGGCGTTGTCGCACTTCGACTTGTTGTCGTTCGCCAGGTCCTCGGCCTTCTTGCACGACTTGGCGGCGTCGTCACAGGACTTGTTCGCCTTGTCGCATGAGTTCTTCGCGGTATCGCACGTGGAGCTGGCGTTGTTGCACGAGGAGGTGGCCGCCGAGCAGGCCGAGCCGCCCGGGTTTGCGTTGCACTGGGCAGTGTCGCTGTCGCACTTGGCCTGGGCGGTGTTGCACTTGCCCTGGTCGGCGTTGCACTTGGCCTGGTCCGAGTCGCAAACCTTCTGCTTCGCTTCACAGTCCTTGCGCTGGGCTTCGGCGGGGCCCGCAGAGTCCTTGCAGTCCTTGCCAGCCTTGTTGGCCTTGTCGATGAGCGAAGTGTCAATCCCCGCCGCGACCTCCTCAGTGAACTGACGGGAGTTCATCGGCATGGTGAGGCGCCCAGCGATCTTGATGTGGCCGGCGATGCTGTCGAGGATCTCGCCCGCGATACCTCCGCCGAGGAAGTCCTTGGCCGAGATGCCGCCGTCGGTCTCCCACTTGATTGGGTACGCATTGGGCCCCGTCCGGGAGGCGTTCGTGATCTCCGCCATCAGCCGCTCGGCGCGCTGCTTGCCGTTCTGGGCCTGGTAGGTGCCGGTGGTTCCGCCGTCGGGAATGCTCTCGCCGAAGGTGTTGCCCGACTGCTTGTCGAACAACTGGGCATACTCGAGGCCGGCGTTCGAAGCGGCCATGACCCCGTCGTAAATCGTCCCAACGCCGCCCTTGTTGACCTCGTCGCCTGCCGTGGCCTTCATGATCTTCTTCTGGAAGTTGTCTACCAGGGAGGCGGCCAGCAGCGCGGTAGTGCTCCCGCGCATGGCTTCCTGGGCGCCGAACATGCCGTAGCGGTTGAGGTAGACCACCATCTTCACGAAGAAGGCGACCACCGGGTCCACCACGTCCGAGATCTTTCGGATGCCCTCGGCGGCCTTGCGCGCAATCTCCGCGCCCTTCTCGAGTGCCTGTTGGGCCAGTTTCAACATCTGCTCCGCAAAACAGGCAGCAGCAGCCAGCGCCGCCCCGACGTATGGGATGGCTCCGCAGGCCTTGCAACAAGCCATGGCTATCAACTTCAAGCCGCAGGCGATGACCGAGAGGCTCTGCATGGTATCGGAGGCCATCCCCACCCAGGCCTCGACGCCATCGATGATGCCGAGCAGGTTCTGCGCCGCCATGGCGGCGATGTACTGGGAGACGATGGTGCGGTTCACCCAGCTGATGAAGTTCAGCGACCGGGCCACGACCGCAGCGGTCGAGAAAGCCACGTTGTCCGCCGCATCCTGGACCCGGATGCGCTCATTGATCCCGTTGCTGAGTTGGATGGTGACCATGACGCTCAGCGCCATGATCAGCATCACCATTGCACCAAGGACGAGCGCCTGACCTGCCTCGTCCTCCCGCATCGTCCTGTTCATCCGGGCGATCATCATGGCATTGACTCCTGGGCTAGCAGCCCTGGCCGCGAGGCGAGGCGAACCGAAGGAAGGGGTTGGACTGCATGCGGATGGTGTAGGTCGTCACCAGCGGCAAGAAGTACCTGCCGGTGGTGCGGCCGATGATCACCAATCGCCAGATGTTCGTGGAGGAGATGCCGCTGAAGGTGCAGTTCGTCTTGGCTTCGTTCGCCTCGATGGCCATGCGGGTCGTCGTCCCCAACTTCATCCCGTTGATCTTCGGCGCCCACGGATTCAACCCGCGCAACTTCGCCCCCGAGAGCGAGGCGAGCCAGCTCTCGAAAAACACCCAGTTCACGATGGGGAGGCGCAGGTTGTAGAAGTACGTCAGCCGGATGGTGAGTTGCGAGTTCTTGCGTTGAGCGAGACCGGAACCCACTTGGTCGAACTCGATCTCCTTCTCGTTGTTGAAGTCCTCACGGCTCGGATTCAGGGTCTCGACGTGGATGAGCTTCTTGCCCCCGAAGGCCGTGTCCGTGAACCTGTTGTTCACCTTCAGGACTCCCCACCGGCAGAGGAAATTGGGGACCTCGTCGACGCGCAGCCCCTGAGGACAGGGGTTCGCGACCACGTCGGTGGCCGTCGTCGGCATGGTGGGCAACAGCGCCACGATCGCCGCGGCATGCATCTTGTCGGAGTCCATGTTCCAGACGGAGCCAGCCCGCGCAGCCGAGAACGCTGCGTACTCGAGCATGAGCCGGGCCTGCTGGACCAGGGTGAGTTGGAGGAGGCCAAGGATGAAGAAGATGAGCATCGGAAAGACGATGGCGCTCTCCACCGCCGCCTGACCACGCTGCTGCATGAGTCGCTTCATGGCGTTCCTCACGATTTCACCTTCACGGTGAGCTTCTTGGTCGGCTTGTCAGCGCCCTGCTTCGGCTTCTTGGCCACCCCCAGCAGGACCTCTGCCTGACCTGGGCCGACAGCAAGGATCGTCATGACGCCGCCGGAAACCATGATCTGGATCACCTTGGGCGAGAAAGTCCCTGCCGTGAAGACGTCGTCGAAGCTCTGCCGCTCCCCTACCCTCATGTTCAGCTCCGAGGGGATCTCCTTCTGAATCCGCCGCGCGGGCCCCAGCTGACCCACGCGCCCCTTGGGCAGCATGTAGCCATCGGATTGCGGCGGTCCGGCAAGCGCGGTGGAGGTCACCAGCATCAGTCCGACAACGAGCGTTCTCATGACAGAGCCCCTTAGCATTGTAGGGAAG
>CAZAIE010000199.1:0-9300 GCA_964485035.1 uncultured Myxococcaceae bacterium
GCGGTCGAACCCGACCACGACCTGCCCGTCGATCTCCAGCTGCGGGACGCCCTGCTGGCCGCTCCGCGCCACCATCCGCTCGGCCGCCCGCGGGTCCGCGCCGACGTCCACCTCGGTGAAGGCGACCCCGTGCTGGCGCAGGTGGCTCTTCGCCTTCACGCAGTAGGCGCAGCTCCGCGTGGTGTAGACGACCACCCGGTGCGGGGCCCGACCGCTCGCCGCTTGGGACCTCCGCCGCGCTCGGGCGGGGCGGAGTAGAAGGCGGCGGTCTGCGTCCCCGCCAGCCGCTGGAGGATGCGCAGGCCGTCCACCTCCAGCACCGTGGGGACCGACTCGACCCCGAAGCGGGGCGCGACCCCGCGCACCTGCTCGAGGTCGACCAGATAGGTGGGGAGCGACTCGTGCTCGGAGCAGAAGCGCTCGAACTCGGGCTCCGCTTGGCGCGAGGCCGCCGAGGAGGCGGCGAAGAAGCCGACGACGACGCGCCGCCCGGAGTCGACGGCGGCGAGCAGCTCGGCAGGGTCCTGGACTCGGGTGAGCGACACGCTGACCTCCTGGATGGATGCGCGGTTCGAGCCCGCAATCGCGCGGAGGGTTCGTGGAATCCGAAGGCCTCGTGACACCGCGCGGTGCGTCCCTGGCTCTACGCCGCGCCAACCGCCGCCGGGTCGTCCCGGCGCCCGAACCCCGAGGAGCACCATGTCCAAGAAGAAGAACCTCCCTGCCGTGCTGTCCGCCCTGGCCGCCGCGCTGGCGGGCTGCGGCGCGGCCGGGCCCGTCCCCTCTGCGCCCGATGCCCAGACCCCGCCGCCCGAGCTCGCGCCCTTCTCCGTCTCGGCGCGGGTACACGGCGCCACCGTGCTCGCCGTCACCGACGCCCTGGCCCGTCACCTGGAGGAGGTCGACGACACCGGGCGCGGCTGGGAGGGCGACTGGCGGGTGGCCGGGGCGACCAGCCTCGCGGAGGGCGAACCTGCCTTGGCAGCTGCGCTCAAGCTCCCGACGGGGGACCGCATCCTGGAGGTCTGCAACCACCACTACGCGCAGCAGGCCATGGCCTTCGGCGGCGCGCACGGCGTGGCGCTGCCCTGTGAGGTCGGGGTGGTGCAGGACGGCGCGGACGTGCAGGTGGTGCTGCTCAACCCGGAGGCCATCTTCGCCCTCTTCTTCTCCGACGTCCCCGCGGAACACGCCGAGGGAATGGCTGGGCTGGCGGCCAGGGTTCGCACCGAGCTCGACGGCCTCGTGGCCGCGGCCCTCGAGGGACTCCCGGTCCAGACGCCGCGGACCGCGGTGGGGCCGTCCTACGCGCCGGACGAGGTCGCGGCGCTGGCCGCGAAGCCCAAGAGCATCGCCATGGACCTTCCCGTGCCCGAGGCCTCGCGCGGCAGCGCCGACGCGCGCAAGGCGTTCCAGGCGCGCTTCGTGGACCGGCTGCTCACCACCCTCACCCATGAGCGGATGACCGAGGTGGGGTCGAAGGTCGCCGGTCTCTCCGTCGGCGACTGGCGAGCGGCGCGGCCTCACGCGCTGCGGCTCCCGGGAGAGGTGGACGTGGTGGAGCTCTGCTCGCCCACCTACGCGCGGGCGGCGATGTCCACTGGCGGCCACCACGCCCCCGCGCTGCCCTGCCAGGCCTCGGTGTGGCTCGACGGCGACACCCTGCGCGTCCACCTGCTCGACCCGAACTACATCTTCCCGGTGTTCTTCTCCGACGCGCCGGCGGACCAGATGGAGGCGATGCGGGGCATGGCCAGCGCGGTGCGCTCGGACATTCAGGCCCTGGTGGCGGCCGCCCAGGACGGTCTCTGACCCGAACTGCCGAACCGGGTGGGGCCCGGCCGAGACCTCGGCGCCGGGTCCGTCCTCATGGGCCCTCGGCCACGGCGAGGAGCTGCGCGCGCAGCTCCCGCCGGGTCCGCTTCAGGCGGGACTTCACCGCGTCCACCGTGAGGTCGAAGCGCGCCGCCAGTTCCTGCAGCGGCACGGCCTGACCCTCGTGCAGGAGCAGCAGGCTGCGGTCGGGCTCCTTCAGCCCGTCGAGGAGCCGGCGCAGGATGAGCAGGCGCTCGTCGAGCAGCAGCCGCACCTCGAGACCCTCGTCCACGACCGCCGGCGTGGGGGCGTCCTCCAGCGGCAGGTGCAGCGTGGGGTCGTTCTTGCGCCCCCGGCGCAGCCGCGCGCACGCGCGCACCACCAGCCGCCTCAGCCAGTGCTCGAGGGGGGCATCGCCGTGGAAGCCCGAGAGCCCCTTGAGCCCGGCCATCATCGCCTGCTGCGCCACGTCGCCGGCGACCCCGTCGTCCCGGCACCGCGCGCGCGCCAGCCGCGACATCTCTAGGTAGAAGCACTCGGCCACCTGCTCCTGGACCGAGGCCCCGGGAGTGCCGGTGCGGAGCAGTACCGCGAAGTCCGGACAGCGCTCGTGGTTGCGGGTCGCGGGCGAAGCGCTCATGGGCCTCTGATGAGCACGTCCAGGTCCCACCCTTGTGGCTCCAGGCGGTGGTCGACCCCAACCACCCGGTCCGGCGCGAGCCGTTCCCAGGTCCCGCCCGGGATCGGCTCGCTGGCGAGGACGAGCTCCCCCGGCGTCGCGCGGACGAAGAGCTCCTTGCCCGCGGCGCAGGCGACCAGGCGGTCGCCGTCCGACACCAGCAGGGTCAGCAGGTGCTCCGCGCCCGGCCCGGGGGGCAGCGCCCGGACCCGTTGCACCGTCGCCGCTGCCGCGCGCGCCAGGTCCAGGAGCGAGCGGCCTTCGCCAAGGAAGGACAGCAGCAACTGAAAGAGGTGCTCGCTGTCGGTCTGGCCCTGGATGCGCTCGCGCCGCTCGGGCGCGATGGCGGCCAGCAGTGCGGCGCGGTGCTCCTCGAAGCGCTGCACGGTCCCGTTGTGGGCGAACAGGAAGCGTCCGTCGCGAAAGGGGTGGGTGTTCTCCAGCCGCTGCGCTCCCACCGAGGCACGCCGCACGTGGGCGAGCGCGCAGTCCGCGGTGGTCTCCCGGACCGTGCGCGTGAACTCAGGGTCGGCGTGCGCGGGCCCTGTCCCCTTGGCGATCTGCACGCGGCCCCCGAGCCAGCTCCCCACGCCCCAGCCGTGGGAGTGCTCGTGGCTGAGCGCCAGGAGCGAGTGGTCTTCCGCGAGGAGCAGCGGGGCGAGCACCGTGGGGCGCTCGGCCCTCAGGGCGAGCATCCGGCACATGGCTCAGGGGACCGGGTCGGCGCGCGCGTACTTTGCGAGCAGGTCGCCAGTGGGCACCAGCAGGAACGGCGCGCCGTCGACCGACAGTTCCTGGCCGGAGAAGCGCTTGAACAGCACCCGGTCGCCGATCTCCAGTTCAGGATTCCCGCCCGGCGAGAGCGCCTCCACCAGGCCCTCCGCGGGCTGCTCGCGCGCGGTGTCGGGGAGGTAGATGCCGCCAGCCGTCTTCTCTTCGGCCTCCAGTCGGCGCAGGAGGACCTGCCCGTTCAGCGGTTGCACCTTCATCGTGTTGCTCCTTCCGGGTTGGGTGGTTCAGGGGGAGGTTGCGGCCCCGGCGAGGCCCAGGAGCGCGTCGATGCGCCCGCGGTCGAACCCGACCACGACCTGCCCGTCGATCTCCAGCTGCGGGACGCCCTGCCTGCCGCTCCGTTCGATCATCCGCTGGGCGGCCTCGGAGTCCGTGGCCACGTCGATCTCCTCGAAGGCCACGCCGTGCTGGCGCAGGTAGGCCTTGGCGCGAACGCACCAGGAGCACCCGGGCGCGGTGTAGACCACCACCTGGTGCGTGGGCACGGTCTGGCCGAAGACGAGGGCGTAGTCGCTCGTCGGCCGCGGGCCAGGCAGCCGGTGCAGCACCCGCGTCCGCTGCAGCTGCAGCACCACCGGCGTCTCGTCCACCCCGAACTCCTCGAGGAGCCTGCCTGCGCGCGCCGGGTCCATGACGAACGTGGCCAGGTCCTCGCGCTCGGCGCAGAACGCCTGGAAGGCGGGGAAGGCCTCGGACCCCTCGGGGAAGAAGCCGACGAGGCAGCGGTCATCGCCGCTGTTCAGGGCGGCGAGCAGCGACTGCGGTTCCCGGATGCGGATGAGCGACACGGTGCACCTCCATCAGACGTGCGGTTCGAGCCGCGCGCGGGCGGCAGGGTTCACGCGCCGAGGTGCGAATCCACTCGCCGCCCCGTGGCTCCAAGGGGTCGTCGCGGGACTTGATAGGCTCCGCCCACCCACTGCTCGAGGCCGCACATGAGGCTGTCCCGCTGGACCATCGTCGCGCCGGTTCCTGGCCGCGACACCACCCTGCTCATCCAACCGCTCTCGGGTGAGGCGGCGCTCCTGGCGAACGCGAAGGCGGAGGCGCTCACGCGGCAGCCGCTGGTCCTGCCTCCGGGCGTCGACGAGGAGGCGCTGCGCCGCGGGAGGTTGGTGGTCGACTCCGACGAGGACGACAAGCGGCTGGGCGCGGAGGCGGCCGCGGCGTTCGTCTCCGAGACGGAGCGGACGCCTACGCAGCTGGTGGTGGTGCCGGGCTTCGGCTGCAACCTCAAGTGCACCTACTGCTACCAGGAGCCGTTCGATCCCGCGGCGGGCCTGGTGTCACCGGAGGTCATCGACGCGTTCTTCGCCTGGGTGGACCGCTTCCACGCGGGCGAGGAGCCGCGCCCGTACGTCACGCTCTTCGGGGGCGAGCCGCTGGTCGACACCCCCGCGCACCGCGACCGCGTGCAGCGCTACCTCGAGGGCGCCCGCGCGCGCGGCATGGGCGTGGCGGTGGTGACCAACGGCTACGACCTCGAGTCCTACGCGGGCCTGCTGGCCCAGGGGCCGCTGCGCGAGGTGCAGGTGACCCTCGACGGACCACCGGCCGTCCACGACGCGCGGCGGCCTCACGGCCGGGGCGGAGGCACGTTCGACCGCGTGGTGCGGGGCATCGAGGCGCTGGTCGCAGCGAAGGTCCCCATCAACCTGCGGGTGGTGGTCGATCGCGCCAACCTGCCCGCGCTGCCCGAGCTGGCCCGGTTCGTCGAGGCGCGGGGCTGGCTCGACCTGCCCCACGAGCGGTTCAAGACGCAGGTGGGGCGCAACTACGAGCTGTTCGGCTGCGCCGCGGGCCAGAACCGCGCCGACCTCCTCGGGCGCGCCGAACTCTGGGCCTCCTACCTCGACCTCGCCGAGCGCGAGCCGGTGCTGCGCCGCTTCTACCGTCCCCGCTTCCACGGGATGGGCCACCTGGCGGAGACCGGGGAGCTGCCTGCCGCCAACTTCGACACCTGCCCGGCGACGAAGAAGGAGTGGGCCTTCGGGCCCGACGGCTCGCTCTACGGCTGCACCGCGACGGTGGGCAACCCGCGCTACCGGCTGGGCAGCTACCACCCGGAGGTGCGGCGCGACGAGGCGGCCATCGCCCAGTGGAGCGGCCGCTCGACCTTCCGCATCGCGGAGTGCAAGGACTGCAACCTGGCGCCGGTGTGCGGCGGCGGGTGCGGCGCGCTGGCGGCGGCCAGGACCGGCTCGCCGATGTCGCCCGACTGCCGCCCGGTGCGCGAGCTGATGGGACTGGGGGCGCGCTTCTACGGCCTGGACCAGCTCGATCCCGAGCCCGAGACTCCCGCGGCGAAGACCCCGGAGCCCGACCCCCACGCCCATGGCGGTCACGGCGAGCCGGTGGCCCAGGCCGGCTGCCTCGCCTGTGGCGCGGACCTCGTCTACCTGGAGCGCGCGGAGCCGATGCCTTGCGCCGGCTGCGGCGTGCAGCAGGAGAGCCGCGCCCGCTGCACCGCCGGCCACTTCTTCTGCGACCGGTGCCATGCCGGGTCCGGCGTGGACGCCATCGAACAGGTGCTGCTGCGCTCGGAGGAGCGGGACCCCGTCGCGCTGGCCGTGGCCGCGATGCGCCACCCCAAGGTGAAGATGCACGGCCCCGAGCACCACTTCCTGGCCCCGGCGGCGCTGGTCGCGGCGTGGTGCAACGTCCGCGGGGAGGCGCACCGAAAGGAGGCCCTGCTCGCGGAGGTGAGGCGCCGGTCGGAGCCGGTGTGCGGCGGGTTCTGTGGCTTCCAGGGAGCGTGCGGCGCGGCGGTGGGGACCGGCATCTTCGTCAGCCTGGTCACCGGGGCCACGCCGCTCTCGACCTCGGCGCGGGGCCAGTCCATGCGCGTGACCAGCGAGGCGCTGCAGGTCCTGGCGGGCCTGGACGCGCCGCGCTGCTGCAAGCGGGACACGTTCCTCTCGCTGCTCTCGGCGGCGCGGTTTGCGCGAGCGCACCTGGGGGTGGAACTCCCGGCGCGCGGGCCCACCTGCGAGTTCCACACCCGGAACCGCGAGTGCCTGGGCGCCAGGTGCCCCTTCTACCCGAAGCGGGCGAAGGGTCCTGCGAGCCAGCCCGCATAGACGCATCCCGAGATCCCCGGTCCAGCAGAGGCTCAAGGGCACTGAGGGTCGATGCGCGCCGAGCGGACCTCCTGGTAGCGCAGGGGGGTGCGTCCGCGGACGAGCTCCGCCGTGCAGAGCATCCGGTTCGAGGCGCTCGCGGCGGTCAACCGGTAGCGCACCTTCGCCCCCAGGATGCTGCGGATCTGCTCGTCATCGAGCGTCATGGAGACCACGGATTCCTCCGAGACCGCAGCCACTCCGTCCTGCTTCAGCTTGCGCAAGAGCTCCCGGACCGGTCGCGTCGAGGGCGTCCAGAGCGTCAGGTACACGCAGTGGGCGGCGCGCTCTGCGGGCGGACAGGCGATGCTCGCCCCGGCGTCGGGCGCCCCGGCCGGGGTTCCAGCATCCAGTGTCCCGGCATCCGGCGCGGCGCCGAGGAGCGCAGCCGCGACCAGCGCGCGCGCCGGGCCCACCTCAGCCCTCCAGCCGTCCGCGGTAGACCCGCGGGACGCGCGTGTTGATGGCCGTGAGGATCTCGTGGGGGATGGTCCCGGCCCAGGCAGCCATCTCCTCGATGGTGATGGCGTCGTCGCCGTCGCGCCCGAGCAGCACCACCTCGTCGCCGTTGAAGGCGCTCTCCCAGCCCAGGTTCACCATCACCTGGTCCATGCAGATGCGGCCCACCACGTCGTGGCGCCTTCCCCGCACCAGCACCTGGGCGCGCCCGGACATCGCCCGCAGGTAGCCGTCGCCGTAGCCCACCGGCAGCGTCAGGAGCCGCACCTGCTCGCGCGGTCGCCAGAGCGAGCCGTAGCTCACCGGGTTCCCGGGCTGGACGACCTTGAAGTAGACGACGCGCGAGACCCAGCGCAGCGCGGAGGCCACGGGCACGAGCCGCGGGAGCTCGGGCGCGGGGTAGGCCCCGTAGAGCAGGATCCCCGGGCGCACCAGGTCGAAGCGGGCCTCGGGGAGCTGCAGCAGCGCGCCGGAGTTCGACAGGTGGCGCAGCGGCGTCGGGAGCGAGTGGCGCTCGTAGAAGCGCAGGACGTCCTGGAAGCGTTCCAGCTGCAGCCGGGCGTGCGCGAGGTCCACCGAGTCGGCGTTGGCGAAGTGGGAGAAGATGCCGTCCACGCTCACGTGTCGGCAGGCGAGGGACGCCTCCAGGAGCTTCTCGGCGCTGTACCAGTGCACGCCGATGCGCTCCATCCCGGTGTCGACCTTCAGGTGGATGCGCGCCCTGCGCCCGCTGGCCTCGGCGCAGGCCTCGATGGCCCGCAGCTTGTCCACCGACGAGGCGGTGAGGGTGAGGTCGTGCTCGAGGAACAGGGGGATCTGGTTGCCGACGATGCCGCCCATGACGAGGATGGGCGCCTTCACTCCGGCCTGGCGCAGCCGCAGCCCCTCCTCGAGGTAGGCCACGCCGAGGCAGCGTGCGCCCAAGAGGTCGAAGTGGCGGCCCACCTCCACCAGCCCGTGGCCGTAGGCGTTGGCCTTGAGCACCACCAGCAGCGGGACTCCGGCGTGGGCCTCGAGCGCGCGGTAGTTGGCGGTGAGCTGCGCGAGGTCCACCTCGAGCCGGGTGGGGCGCAGCACCTCGCCGTCGGCGATGGTCGGTTCGTGGAGCATGATTCCCGTCCCGAAGGCGGAGGGCGACGCGCCAACGCCCCTCAGGCGAAGTCCTCGTCGTCCTCTTCCTCGTCCTCGTCGACCACCGCGGCGGCCCCGGCTCCGGTCGCAGCGACGGCCTGCTGCGCCTCGGCCTCGGCCCGGCGCTTCTTGAAGAAGATGACCGACTCGGCGAGGCCCATCAGCAGGTAGGCCGAGAAGTAGGCAACCAGCACGAACGAGGGCTTCATCTGCGTGGCCACGCCCACCCCCGCGAGGATGACCAGCCCGAGCACCATCGCCGACTTCTTGGAGGGGCGCGCGTCCTTGAAGGTGCGGTAGCGCACCGTGGAGACCATGAGCAGCGCCAGCGCCGCCACCAGCACGGCGATGGGGATGTGGGCCTGGACGGTGGTGTAGCCGGCGTGGTGGTAGGCGATGACCAACGAGATGAGCACGCCCGCGGCCAGCGGGATGGGCAGCCCGACGAAGAACTTGCTCGAGCCGGGGACCTTGCGCTGCGCCAGGACGTTGAAGCGGGCGAGCCGGAGGGCCCCGCAGGTGGCGAAGGAGAAGGCAATGAACAGCCCCACGAAGCCCAGCGGCGAGAGCGCCCACTTGTAGACCAGCAGTGCGGGCGCGACCCCGAAGCTGATGACGTCGGCCAGCGAGTCCAGCTCCACCCCGAAGTCGCTCTGGGTCTTGGTGAGCCGCGCCACCCGTCCGTCGAAGCCGTCGAAGAAGATGGCGAAGAAGATGGAGAGCGCCGCCCAGTAGAGCTGCTGCGGGGTGGGGGTCGTGTTCGCGCAGAGGACGATGGCGTAGAAGCCACAGAAGATGGACGAGACGGTGAAGGCGTTGGGCAGCACGAACATCAATTTGTGCCACGTCATGGCGGGCCTCCGGCCGTTCGCTACCGCGTGATACGGCCCCAGGGTAGCAAATGCAGTGCCCAACCCCGCCTGGGAATTCACACCACGGGCGCATCTTTTCTGGTGGTGACGCCCCGTCGGGTCCTGGACGGAGGTGTCGAAACCTCGCCGGCGACGGGCCGCGTGCCGGCCTCCAGAGAAGCCGCTAGGCTGTCGCGCGTGCCACGCTTCGCCGCGACCACCTTCCTCAGCGCCTTGCTGCTCTTCCAGGTCCAGCCCATGCTGGGCAAGGCTTTGCTCCCCTCGTTCGGGGGTGCCCCAGCGGTCTGGACCGCCTGCATGCTGTTCTTCCAGGTCCTGCTGCTGGCAGGGTACGGCTACGCGCACGTCCTGGCGGGGCTCGCGCCGCGGCGCCAGCGTGGGGTGCACCTGGGGCTCCTGGTGCTCGCGGTCGCTGCGCTCGGGGTGGGGACCC
>CAZAIE010000200.1:0-9214 GCA_964485035.1 uncultured Myxococcaceae bacterium
GGCGTAGCCGACGTCCAGGGCGTGCTCCGCGTCGATGTATGCGCACACGCCCCCGCCCCGCTGCGCCTCGGCCACGACGTGGAGCGCGAGGGTCGTCTTGCCCGAGGACTCGGGGCCGTAGACCTCCGCGATGCGGCCGCGCGGCAGGCCGCCGACGCCGAGCGCCAGGTCCAGGCCGAGCGAGCCGGTCGAGATGACCTGCACCTCCGGGCGAGCCCGCTCGTCCCCGAGCGACATGATGGCGCCCTTGCCGAACTGCTTCTCGATCGCCGCGACCGCCGCCGTCACCGCCTGCATCTTCTCGCTCTTGGCTTCCATCACTGCCTCCCGGTTCGTGCTGCGTGATGGGACAAGAGTAAGGGGTACCTCTGACAAACTCGGACATAGAGCGAACCGCTCGAAAGCAGTAGGCTTTCTGGCAGCCATGGCGTTCAAGACGCGAAAGCAGAAGACCAAGCGCGCGGCACCGGCGTTGCGCTACTCACCCGCGCGGCGACTCCACGAGCTCAAGACGCTGCTCGACACCTCGGGCGGAGTCTCCGTCTACGAGATCGCCGAGCGCCTCCACGTCAGCGTGCGCACCGCAATCCGCTACCTGCGTGCGCTCGACGCCGCCGGCGAGCCCATCTACGAGGAACTCCGGGGCAAGACGAAGCTCTGGCGGCTGATGCCGAGCGCGCGGCACGAGACGATCACGCTCAGCGTCCAGCAGATGGTGACGCTCTACCTCTCCCGCCGCGTCTTCGACTTCCTCGCGGGCACCGGCTTCCGGGAGGACCTCGACGACGTGTTCGCGAAGCTCGAGGCGACGCTCAAGCGCAAGGACTTCAACCTGGCGCGGAACCTCGACCGGAAGATCTGCGACGTGAACGAGGCGCCGCACCTCTACCAGGGGCGCGTCGAGCACGTGAACGACATCATCACCGCGCTCCTACGGGAGGAGCGCCTGAGCGTCTCCCACGGCGAGTCGCGCCGGCGCTTCGTCCTCGAGCCCTACACGCTGCTTGTCTATCGGAAGGGCCTCTACCTCGCCGGGTACAGCCACGCCCGCAAGGCAGTTCGCACCTTCTCTCTCGACGGCTTCCACGACGTGCGCTGGCTGCGCGGCGACAAGTTCGAGTACCCCGCCGACTACCAGCCCGCCCAGCTCACGGAGGGGGCCTTCGGCCTTTTCGGCGGGGAGAGGACCAAGGTCCGGGTCTTCTTCGACGACAGCGTCGCCCGATACATCCGGCGACGGCTGTGGCACCCGACCCAGAAGATCCGGAGCGTCGACGGCGGGATTGAGTTGTCGATGGAGGTTGCCGGGACCGTGGAGGTCCGAAGCTGGGTGCTGAACTTCGGAGACAAGGCAGAGGTGCTCGAGCCGGAGAAGCTGCGCCGCGAGGTCAGCGAGGATGTTGAGCGAGCGGCGGCGCGGTACCGGAAGCCACCGGCTCCGTTCGCCTAACGCTTCCTCTTCTGGCGCACTCCCGTCCAGGGCTTCCTGCGCGCGAGGTTGAAGAAGAGCATCCCGTTCCAGATGGTGCCGGTCACCTCGCGGGCGATCGCCGAGAGTGACCGGTAGCGCCGGCCTTCGAACTCGAACCCGTCGGCGAGGACCTTCACCTGCACCAGCCGCGCCTCGTACTGCCGCTCCAACAGCGAGCCCGGTGGAGGCAACCGCGAATCCAGCCCTTCGTCCTGCTGCTGCGGCTTGCCCGAGTCGATGGGCGCCACGGACTCGCTCGCCGCCAGGTGCGCCTCGGCGCGTTCCTGCAGGACGTGGGCGATACGGCGCAGGAGGTAGGCGCGGTTGTTCGTTCGGACCTCGAGGCCGATCACCTCGCGGTACTTCTCTCGAAGCGCGGCGGTCGGCAGCGCGCGGATCTCCTTCAAGTCGCCGGCTTGCATCTCACCTCCTCCGCGTCCCGTGCTCCACGACTGACTCATCACGGCTCCGTCGAGGGCTGCTTCGCAAGGCGAATCGCAGCAGGCCCATGGCGGACGAGACGCTACCCGCTCCCTCGAGGCCGCGCAGGCCGCGCAGCCCTCAGACCACGCCCCGCCACTCCACCGGATGCTACGCTCCTCTGATATCGTCGCCCGGCGATGCTCAGCCTCGAACAAAGCAGCCTGCCAGAGTCTTCGAACGGGTCCCCCTCAGGCGACCCGGCCACCGGTCTCCGCACGTCCAAGCGTTCCAGCCACCCTAGCCAAGTCTCCGGCGATCCGACCTATCGCTACTACGCCGGGTACTCCGCGCACTTCGTCCACGACGCTCTCGCCCACCTGAACCTGTGCCCGGGCAGTACGGTTCTCGACCCTTGGAACGGATCTGGCACGACTACGACGGTCGCTTGGGAAGAGGGCTTGCTCGCTATAGGCTTCGACCTCAATCCCGCCATGGCAGTGGTGGCCCGGGCGGCCATCCCACCTCAACACTCGCCCAAGAAGGTTCTCGCGCGGTTGCGAGCGTCCATACGTTCAAAGCACGCTGCGCAGACGCCCAGCTCGGCCGCTGACGACCTCCTCCGCACCTGGTTTACCAGAGACACGGTGACTCGCATTCGCCGTGTCGAGGAGCGCCTCCGCGCCACTTTTGTACCCGAAGCTCAAGGCCTTCCGCTGGCTCTTCTCCCAGAAATTGGAGCCATTAGCCCCGACGCAGCCATCCTCTACACTGGTTTGTTTCTCCTCCTCAGAGACTTGCTTGACAGCTATCGGGTCACGAACCCCACGTGGCTTCGGCGCGTTGCCGAGAAGAGACGACTATCGGTCACCGAGCAAGCCCTCAGCGACGGCCTCTATCATCGCGTTGAGCGATTGCTCCTGCGCCCACATCGACTACCCCCGCCAGGCGCGCCCCCGCGCCTCGCAATCGCAAACGCGACCTCCCTTCCTCTTCCCGACCGCACCATCGACGCCATCGTGTCATCGCCGCCGTACTGCACACGCCTGGACTACGCAATAGCGACCGCGCCGGAGCTCGCCATTCTCGGCTTCAGCGCACCCATGCTCGATGGACTGCGAAGACGACTACTTGGCACTACGGCCATTTCCAGAACCCGCCCCAAGGCGAGCGTCTGCTGGGGACAGACGTGCTGTAGATTCCTTCGCGACCTAGGAAAGCATCCTTCCAAGGACTCGGGCGGCTATTATCTGAAGACCCACCTCGCCTATTTTGACCAGCTCTACAACACGCTCGCCGAGCTTGCACGCGTCCTCAAACCCAAAGGCCACTGTGTACTGGTCGTACAGGATTCCTATTACAAGGAGATCCTCAACGATCTCCCCAAGATAACGGTCGAGATGTGCAGCAGCCTCGGGCTGCGACAGACACGCTGCGTTCGTTTCCCCACCCGCCCCGCTCTTGGAGACATTAACGGCCAGGCTCGCAAGTATAGGCCCATCACTCGCCCCACTGAATGCGCCCTCTTCTTCGAGAGAGACGCTGAAAAGGAACATCATGAGCGGAAAAAGTGACGGCACCGAGCTTATCCTGGAGGTCGATGAACAGATCAGCCAGGTCCACACCAAGTCGCTCGACGTCTCGTTCCACGAGATACTGAGCATGTTTAACGACGACGAACTAGTGATCGAACCGGAGTTTCAGAGACTGTTTCGCTGGAAAGAGGAAAAGCAGTCGCGGTTCATTGAGTCCCTGCTGCTCGAGCTTCCGATTCCGCCCGTTTACGTGATCGAAAAGGAAGGGGGCGTCTACGAGCTGATTGATGGGCTCCAGCGAATCTCTTCGTGGCTACACTTCATGGGAGCCCATCCCAAGAAGGTCGACGAGGACGGTGCCCCAAAGAGGCTGGTCCTCGACGGCTGCGATATCATTCCCGCGCTGAACGGAAGGACTTACGATCAGCTCCCTACCGCGCTTCAAATAAAGCTGAAGCGTCACCCTGTCAGAATGGAGGTCATCCGCAAGGAGAGCGATCCGCGCTTGCGGTATTACATGTTCAAACGCCTCAACACGGGAGGGGAATTACTGAGCCCACAGGAGCTCCGCAACTGCACCATCCGCTTGCTCGACGCAAGGTTTAACAATTTCATCATCAAGCTCAGCGGAGAGAAGAACTTCACCAAGTGCACCGATCCCCTCTCCGATGAGAAGAAGGACATGATGTACCGAGAGGAGTACGTCCTCCGTTTCTTCGCTCTCAAGAATGCTATCGACAAGTACGAGCACCGAGTTGGCGACTTCCTCACCGAGTACATGGAAGAGGTCTCGGACCCTGAGGGCAAGGAGGACTTCGACTACGAGAACGAGGAGGAGGTGTTCGGTCGCACCTTTGAGATCCTCGCCAAGACCATGGGGGAGGGTGCGTTTTCGTTGGTGAGCCCCAAGGGCAATCTCGTCGATGGGTTCTCCACCTATCATTTCGAGGCCTTCACCCTTGGCATGCAACCACTTCTTTCGA
Organism: uncultured Myxococcaceae bacterium; assembly: GCA_964485035.1. GTDB lineage: Bacteria > Myxococcota > Myxococcia > Myxococcales > UBA5297 > CAZAIE01. The sequence goes on from CAZAIE010000200.1 coordinate 4,410, forward strand.
AGATCAGTATTTCCACCAAGCAAGAGCGCGCCACCCTGCGCGCGACCATGCTTGAGATCAAGCAGGACGCGCAATTCAAGAAGATCACTACGGGCGGCGGCAAGAACTACGCTATTCCTCTTCGCGCGCGTGTCGATTTTGTTCGCAAGCGCCTGAAGGCTGCGCTGTGAACGCCGCGGACATCCGAGCAGAGTTGGAAGCCGATCGCCTTTGGCGCGATGAAGAGCTGATGTTTCTCAAGAGGCACCTCACCGAACTGACAGACGACGCCTCTCGAGAACGATACCGTCGCGTCCTGGTGGTGATGCTGTACGCCCACTTCGAAGGGTACTGTCGCTCCGCATTTGCGACGTATGCGAGCGCTGTCGCCAGGTCCGGCGCACGCGCTCGCGACGTTACTTGGCCCGTTGCGGCAGCTTCGCTCGACGACGTCTTTCGGGCCTTTCGCGACATGAACAAGAAGAATCACTACTTCCGCAAGGATCTGCCAGAGGACGCCAAGCTCCATCGATTCTCTCGCGAGATCGAATTGCTCGAGGGTTTAGATGGCTTTCTTGAGCGACCGGCATCGATGCCGGAAGACGTCGTCGACACTGAATCCAACTTGAGCTGCATCGTTGTACGAAAGATCCTATTTCGGCTCGGACTCAGCCCGGCGATCGCGGACCCCTGGGAGTCCGCGATAGGCAAATTACTGGGACGACGTAACAGCATCGCCCACGGGTCGGAAAAGAAAGGGGTGAAGGAGAAGGAACTCGAAGGTCTCGAAGCAGCAGCCAAGAGTGTCATGGACGCGATAACGCAGGAAATCACAAAGACGGTGGCCGCGAGCGCTTACTTGCGCCCCAGCCCTCCGAAGCCAGGCGTTCGCCTGCATCCTCTGCTATGAGTGAGGACGAACACGTGGCCCCCAGAAACCGACTACATCCCGACAGACTCACCTAGTTTTCAGCCGGATTGTGAGATTCGCCGCGCCGCAAAGACTGGTTCGAGAAGGCCACAATAGTGAGGCTCTCAGGCCATGCCGCGGCTTCCCCGAAGAGCGCAGGCATTGGCTGTGTTCTGGTCGCCGTCCGGACTTTCTCAAGCCATGCCCGGAACTCCGCTCGGTTCAGCAACCGAGGCATCCTGTCACTTCGAAGCCATTCTATTACGCTCAATGCACGACCTTTCACGGGCTCACTACACCATGTAGGAGTCGTATCAGTCTTCTTCTGGAACGTGATGAAGTGCCGTTCGTTGGTCGCGTAGCCCGTCGGAGCGTCGGCAACCGGAACGATTCGGAGGTCATCCAGCGACGCCTCCGCGTACACATCCAGTTCGAAGACCATGGGGCAGGCGTAGTTCACGTCCGCACCCGCGATGCTCTGCAGCAAGAGAAGGGTCTCGTGCTGCGATTTGCCGGTCGTCTTGTTCGGCTTCAGCGACACCTCGACGCGGTAGTAGGGTGCCGTGAAACCCGTCGGCATGAACTTGCTCTTGTGCGCCTCCTCGACCTTCTTGAACTGGAGGAAGTAGCCGAGGAAAAGCGTCGCGACCGCGTTCGCCCCCGACTGGATACCATCCTTGAGGTCGGCCGTGAGGTCGTCGAGCCTGACTTTCGAGCTGACCCATCCTTGATCGAAGCCAAGGAACGCTTCGTCATTCTGTGATGGCTTCAGCAGGCGAAGAAAGCGCACCCCGAAGTGCTGCTCGAACAGCTCCACAAGAGCCTTGTGGTAGTGCATCTCCAGAAGCGCCTCGGTGAGGTAGTCAGCCAATTACCCTCCTTTGCTCCTCGGGTCGGGATCACGAAGCCTGACGGACTGCCGCACCAGCAGAGGCTGTCGCGGGGAAGGCTTGCCGAATGGCCCCAAATAGCTTGGTGATGAAAGTCAGCGTCTCTGGTGGCAACTCGGCCACCGACTTCATCTCGCGGAGGTGACGCCGAATGCTCTTGGCGACCGAACCTTTGTTGAACTTGACGCCAGCCTTGTCGAACGCCCTCTCAACGCGCTTGCAGACCATCCCCGCGCCAACGAGCTGAAGCGTCGGCGTACCCGCCGCCGCGAGCTGCTGGCCATAGACCTCGTGGACGGATGTCAGGTAGAACGAGTCCGGAAAGAGATCCTCGATAGCGAACTCCTTGGCCGTGGCCCCCGAAGCCGTTCCGATGCTTAGCACTTGGCTCTCCGTGCCCTTGTAGCGGGTGAGCCACTTCTTGACGAGGTTGTCTCGGGCCAGATCGCCCGCAGCGTCAGTGTCGAGAAGCACGACGACATCCAGCTTCTGCCCAATCATGAAGGTGGCGACATAAGCCGCTTCCGATGCGCCGCCGGAGGCGGTGAGGAGCACGTCGTCTGGCAGGCCCTCTTGATTCGAGCGAACCAGGAGATTCGACAACTCGGTCAGCAGCCAGAAATCGTCTGCTCCCTCGACCACGAGGTTGCGTTGAGCGACGAGGTAGCTCTGACTTCCGCTGATCCCCAGCGCGGCCTGGAGGGTGAGCTTGGCCTCGGGCTGGCTCTCAGTGAGGTCATCCGTCACCACGGTGCCTGTCGGCTTCTCGCTGACGACGCGAATCCGCTCGGGATGCCGCAGGTCGATCATGAACGGGAGATGGGTGCTGTAGATGAGCGTATTGTCCCGAGCGTAGCTGTCCAGGAGCAAGAGGAGGTCCTTCTGTCCGCCTGGGTGAAGGTGAAGGCCAGGCTCATCGAGCAGTAGGACGCAATTGCGGAAGTCCCCCTTGCTCTCGTGCATGAACAGAAGATCGAAGGAGAAGAACCATTGAAACCCGCGCGACCGTTCTTCGAGTCGAATTAAAGCGCGGTCCTTTTGGTCCTTCACGAACGTGAAGAATTGATTTGAGTCGGCGCCGAACTGCACCTCGTACTTCAGCTGGCCCCAGTGGCCTTCGATAAGCTTGGTGAGAGTCGCCGCACCGTCCGCGAGATCGTACTGCCGTTGTTCTCTGTCCTTGGCGCTCGCCTTCTTGATCTCGTCCTCAAGCGAGAGGCCTGACATTTCCAGAATGGTCAGAAGCGTCTTGTCCTCAGGCGTCGGTTGCTTCTGATCGAGCCGCTGCTTGACCTGGTCGAGGTGCGCCGATCCTGTGAAGGTCTGGTACTCCCCCATGTAAATGAACGTCGGCAGGTGGGTGACGACGTAGTCGTGAGCCTTCTGTTGCATCGTCGGAGCTGCTCGGAGCTTGGTCCCGACCTCGCCCAGTTTCTGGCTGTACGCCGGGACGAAGTTCTGCTCGGGAGTGGCCTGCGGAGGCTGCGCTCCCGGCGTGAAGGCCGCTTTCAGGACTTCCGTCTGCTTGGCCGCGAGAGACGCCAGTTCCTCAAACCTCCCCTCGTGCGCGAGCCGAATAGCCTCAGAACGGCACGACGACGCTGCTTGCCGGTACTGCTCTCCAACAGGGGCTGGCGGTAGCGGCAGCGCCTCGCAGAGGCCATCGATGTCATTGGGATGGAGCGCCTTCGGAAAGAGGCCCTCGGCGAACGAGACTTCAAGTTTCCCTGCATAGTCCCGGGTGACCTCGACGAGCTCGGCGGTCATCTTCTGGTCCGTAAGCCCGGCGAGCGCCTCCTTCTCTTCCGGGTTGAGTCGAAAGCGGGCGGAACAGACAATCTGAGCTGGACTTTGCTCGCGACGATGCCCCCGCGGCCACTCCCTCGAGATCTCGTAGGGCTCTGGCTTGAACGGATTGAGCTTGTGCAGCGCCCTGAGCAGGGAGGTCTTGCCCGATTCGTTCTTTCCGACGAGTACAGTCAGCGGATCGATCGCGATCCAGCCCGAGTCGAGTACCGACCGGTACTTCTGCACGCGGTAGGCAACGAGTTGCATGACCGACGCCCCTCCCGACTTCGCTAGTTGGTTACCTTCAAATTAGGCGAGACCTCGGCGAGGGCCTCATTGAGCTTCGCCTCGAAGTCAGAGGCAGGCTTGCCCTTGAGATCCACGACCACTTCGACGTTGAACCTGATATCAGCACCCGCGACAACGCGGCGGATGGCTTCGAGCTGGTCTGCGAGATTCTGCATCTCGTTCACGCGCAGCTCAGCCTTCGCCACGAGGACGCCCTTGCGCGGAGGCGGAGGCGGGGGCGGGGGCGCGCTCATCGCGGGGCGGAAGCGAACAGCATGCGCGGAGGCAAAGTCGCAAGGCCAGGCAGACGAGTCCGATGTCGGCTCAATCATGCGTGACCGCACCGCGCCGTCGATGGCCGCTCGGACAACGCTCCAGGGGAGGTTCTGCCCCGCCTTCTTGGAAAGCTCGACGGCGATCGCGTTGGCCGCGGCGACCTTGGTCTTCCACGCTTCCGGGAGTGCAGCTTCCAGCACATCGTTCGGAGGCACAGGAGCCGGAGGTGCCTGTAACTTGGAGTCCGCGACCAGGAGGCCCTCGGGAACGGGCTCGCCGAGGAGGCTTGCGGTCCCAGACGTCAACCAGACCCCAGCCACGCGCACAGCCTCGCTCACGGCCGAGTGGAGAACCGCAGTCTCTGCCTTGGGGATAGTGACGGGCTCCTCGTAGCCTTCTCGCTGCACCTTGATCGTTCTCTTGCCCGAGAAATAGGCGCCAAGGTCGGCCAGAGTGAGAGAGGAGGCGGACCAGAGTCCTGGGAGGCGACCGGGCTCGACGAGCGCCGGCCTCAGCTCCGTAAGTACGGCACCCTGGGGTAGCACGACCTCGAGGCTTGGCTCCTTGATGTCTGCCTCTGCGGGATCCTCACGCCAGTAGGTGCGAGTAGAGCGGTCGGGCCGCGTCACCCGGAGCACAAACTGCCCTTCGCGGCACCCAAGCAGCAAGGTGTC